>DATHFI010000219.1:0-12693 GCA_035490275.1 Planctomycetota bacterium | reverse complement strand
CTGGTTGAAGTCGTCGACGGGCATGACGAGGCCGCGGCCCATGAGCCAGTCCCACATGCGGTTGGTGAAGTTGCGCGCGAGCTGGTTGTGGTTCTTGGCGGCGACGGCGCCCGCAAGAAAGGGCATCCGCTTCATGTCGCTCCGGGGCGATCCGCCCAGGAGAAACGTCGGCTTGAGGAGGCCGCCGGAGTCCGGATTCGTCAGCTCGGGCGCCTTGGCATCCTCGGTGATCTCGACCTCGTCGCACTCGTTCCCCATCGCCATCCCGCCGCCCTTGTCGAGGCACTTCACCTTGTGGCGTGTGAAGAATCCCGATAGTCCGTAGAAGTCCTCCTGCGTCCAGCGGTCGAAGGGATGGTCGTGGCAGCGGGCGCAGGAGACGCGGATGCCGAGCCACGACTTGGAGACCCGGTCGGCGAACTCGAACGCCGGCAGGTCTCCGTTCCACATCGAGAGCTTGTAGAGGACGAGCGGGTTCTTGTCGGTGCGCCCCTCCGCCTCGAGGAGCTCCCCGAGGAGGTTCGGGACGGGCTCGTCCTTCGCAACGCGCTCCTCGAGGGCCGCGAGGAAGTCTTTCACGAGCCTCTGGACCGTCTGGTAGCTGAAGTTCTTCCCCGGGACGATGTAGGGGCGGTCGTAGTCGTTGAAGAGAACCGAGGCGACCCGCCGGGCCATGTGGCGGTTGAACTCGGCCGAGCCGAGGTACTCGTCGATTTTCGACAGGCGCTTCGACTCCGACGGATTGGCCAGGAAGGCCTTGACCTCGACCAGGCCGGCGGGACGTCCGCGGAGATCGAGGGAGAGCCGGCGGAGGAACTCGGAGTCATCGGCGAGAGGGGCCGGATCCCCCTTCACGTCCTTCTTCCATCGGGCTTCGAGGATGCGGTCGATGGAGGCGGAGAGATCCGGCGGCTTGAGAGTCCGTTCCTGGGGCGCCGTGCCGAGGGACACGGCCAAGGCGAGAATAAGCCCCACCGTTTTCATGAAATGAGCCCCCCGGGTGAAAACTCGCGCACCCGCCTCCGAATATCATACGCCATTCGGGGTGGGGCGGAAGCAAAACCGGCCGGGAAATCGGGAAGAGCCGCCTGGCGTGCTCACCCTTCCTTCTTCCTCGGGCTCGAAGCTTCGAGCTTCCGGAGCTGGGAACGGGGAGCGGGAAGCTGACTCCGTCGGAATGGCGCCTTGACTCGACAGATTCGGGTTGAGCCGGGATCGTTTTAAAAAAAAGATGGCAGAAGGCTGCGTTCCCACGGTCTCGCGACCGCGTCCGGCATGCGGAGATGAGGATCCCACTCTGTGATTTGTGTCATAGAGTCTGGGTGGATGTCCTTCCACAAGTTCTTCCTCCCTCTCGAGAGAGCGAGGGGTCCTTAGAAAGGAGGTGATCCAGCCGCAGATTCCCCTACGGCTACCTTGTTACGACTTAGCCCTCCTCACACGTCTTACCTTGGACCGCGCCCTCCTTGCGGTTGGGCCACGGGCTTCAGGTACTCCGTGCTTGGGTGGCTTGACGGGCGGTGTGTACAAGGCTCGGGAACATATTCACCGCGGCGTGGCTGATCCGCGATTACTAGCGATTCCAGCTTCACGGAGGCGAGTTGCAGCCTCCGATCCGTACTGAGGTCGGTTTTTTGAGATTGGCTCCCGCTCGCGCGTTGGCAACCCTTTGTACCGACCATTGTAGCACGTGTGTTGCCCCGGACATAAGGGCCATGATGACTTGACGTCGTCCCCACCTTCCTCCCATTCAGCACGGGCAGTCCTGCTAGAGTGCGCCCTTTCGGGTTGGCAACTAACAGCAAGGGTTTCGCTCGTTACAGCACTTAAGCTAACATCTCACGACACGAGCTGACGACAGCCATGCAACACCTGATGAAGGCTCCCCTTTCGGGGTCGTTGCCGTTTCCGGCTCCTACCACCTCCACTTCAAGCCCGGGTAAGGTTCTTCGCGTTGCATCGAATTGAACCACATGCTCCACCGCTTGTGCGAGCCCCCGTCAATTCCTTTGAGTTTTAACCTTGCGGCCGTACTCCCCAGGCGGGACACTTAACGCGTTAGCTGCAACAGAGAAAGGTGAACCCTCCTCCATTCAGTGTCCATCGTTTACAGCTAGGACTACCAGGGTATCTAATCCTGTTTGCTCCCCTAGCTTTCGCACCTCAGCGTCAGGGTCATGCCAGTCGCACGCTTTCGCCTCCGGCGTTCCTCCTGATATCTACGCATTTCACCGCTCCACCAGGAGTTCCTGCGACCCCTCATGCCCTCGAGCCAGGTATTTTCAATTGCCGTTCCGACGGTAGGCGTCGGGATTCCACAACTGATTTGCCTGGCCGCCTACGTGCCCTCTACGCCCAGTAAATCCGAACAACGTTTGCACTCTCCGTCTTACCGCAGCTGCTGGCACGGAGTTAGCCGGTGCTTCTTCCTGTGGTTAAGTCAGTTTTCGTCCCACATGAAAGGGGTTTACAACCCGAAGGCCTTCATCCCCCACGCGGCGTCGCTGCGTCAGGCTTTCGCCCATTGCGCAATATTCCCTACTGCTGCCATCCGTAGATGTCGGGGCCGTGTCTCAGTCCCCGTGTGGCCGGTCGACCTCTCAGTCCGGCTACCCGTCAAAGCCTTGGTGGGCCGTTACCCCGCCAACTAGCTGATAGGCCATGAAGCGCTCCTTCCGCGTCTTGCGACTTTCACCGCAGCGACAGGCGCCGCCGCGGCCGTATCCGGTATTAGCTCCGCTTTCGCGGGGTTATTCCGAACGGAGGGGTACGTTCTTCATGTCATACGCACCCTTTCGCCGCTGTACTCCGGGTATTGCTACCCGTTTCTCGCGCGACTTGCATGTCTTAGGCACGCCGCCAACGTTCGTTCTGAGCCAGGATCAAACTCTTCAATCAAATCTTCTCTCGAAGACCTGGTGAAGGCATTTGACCTTATTGATTCATCTCACGTTTCCGCGAAATGAAGCACCAAATTGCTGTTCGGTGCATAGGTTAAAACCCAGTACGTGCGAATCCGATGAAGGATCCGCGCATAGGGTCTCATCCCCTACCTTCTGCCATCGTGGTAGACGATCGGCATAGGTAGAGTGGCTTTAGACAAGCTTGGCTCTACCCGATTGTCAGAGATCGGCCCGGCGTCGGTTCTTCAACCGTCCGTGGGCCCCGCAACAGGCGCTGCGGAGTGCTCGACGCGGCCAGGCGGCGAGGAGCGGATTATGTCGGACCCCCCGGAGCGAGTCAAGCCTTTTTCCGGCCGCTGTTCCTGCCGGATGCAGACGGCCGTTCAGGCTACCGGCCGATCCTCCGACATGAAGCTTGAAGCTTCGGGTGCTGGGGCCTGGGCTCCGGATACTGGAAGCTCATCCCGAGCCCAACCTCAGAACCTGATTTCCACGAACACTCCCGCGCCCCACGTGACGTAGTGCGTGTTGTCCCGGGAATACGAGGCGTCGATCCCGGCCTTCATGGAATCCCCCACGAACCGGAAGACCCGCGCCTCGAGAAGATGGCCGTCGATGTTCACCGTCGTCGAGCGCTGCACGATCGGCGCCGCCGGATTGAAAAGCTGCGAACCCGGATTGACCCGCTCGTCCGATCGGCTCTCCGTCGCCTGGTACCGCCCGAGAAACGACCAGGCCCCGGGCTCCTCGTACTCCACCTGCGCCCCGATCGTGAGCCGCAGCTGCGAGTCGAACGAGTAGTAGAAGGGAACGTCCTCCTCGAAGGAGGCGTACCGCACCCGGACCAGCGGCCCGATCTTCCAACCGTTGTCGTAGGCCCACCGGTGGCGCAGGATCGCGTCGAGTCCGAATTTCGAGTTGCCGTCGGAGTACCGCGTGTAGGGCATCGTCACTTCGACCTGGTTCTCGTGCCAGTCGGGCGTGATCCCGTCCTTCCACCACGGCGAGAGGTAGTTCAGCGAGACTTCGTCGAGCGCCAGCACGTCCAGGTCGGTCGTCGGGAAGTCCTTGATCACGAGCGGCGACCTGGCCCACGAAAGCGATACGACGTGGTCGCTCCACTCGCCCGCCACCGACGCGCCCGCCTCGAAGAAAACGTCGTTCGACGGCAGGCGCCACAGGCCGCGCGAGTCGTGGTTCGTGAACTCGCCCAGGCCGAGCCGGCCGGAGACGGTCCAGTGATCGGCGAGTCGGTGCCGGGCCCCCGCGAAGAGTCCGACATGATCGACCTGGAAATTGTCGTCGCGGAGGATCCGGTTGTACTCCCGGAGAAACGTCACCCTCGACTCGATGTCGAAGGACGTCTCGGGACTGAGCCGCTTGCGCCACGCGGTGGAGAAGATGTTCGTGACGAGTTGCAGGGCGTCCCGGCCCGACTCCGGGTCCCGCTCGAACTCCTCCGCGTGCCGGAACGAGAAGACGGCGCGGGATTCGTGCGCCCGCAGCGCCTGGTCGTATCCCTGGCGGGCCGCATCGTCCCAGGGGTCGGCCGTGACGGCGCGCTCGTACAGGTCCTCCGACTCGGCCCAACGGCCCTGCCAGAACCGGACCCGCGCGAGCCCTGCCAGCGCGTCCACGTTCCGGGCATCGCGCGCCAGGATCCTCTCGAACTCCGCGGACGCGGCCGGGTAGTCGCCCTCCCACGCGAATTCCCACCCCAGGCCGATCCGCGCGTTGGCGTGTTCGGCATCCCGTTCGAGCACGCTCCGGTAGGCCTCTTTCGCCTCCTCGCGCTTGCCCTGCCGGCGAAGGGCCGTGGCCAGTCCCGTCCGGGCCGCGACATCTTCGGGCTCGAGCGCGAGCGCCTGCCGATAGAAGCGCTCGCCTTCCGAGAATCTCCCGGCACGGATGGCGAGCTCCCCTAGGAGCATCAGCGCTTCGATCGAGTCTTCCTGGAGCTCCACGACATGACGCGCCGTCGCCTCAGCGTCCTTCGAATGGCCCCGCTGCATCTGGATCCGCGCCAACGCCGTGATCACGTCGACGTTCTTCGGATGGAGGCGGGCGAGGGCCATCATGTGGCCCTCCGCGGTGGCGACGCGACCCTGCGCCAGGTCGACCGCCGCCAGGCCCAGCGCGGCCTCGACGTCGCCGGGATGGTCCGCGAGCACGCGGGTGAAGGCTTCATCCGCCTCCCGACGCTCGTGGCGCCAGAGACGGATCCACCCGAGGCGGATCCGGGCGTCGACGAGGTCGGGCTTCGCGTCGAGCGCCTTGGCGACCTCCGCGAGCGCCTCGTCCATCTTCCGCTGGAGCGAGAGCACCCAGGCCAGGCCGACGCGCGCTTCGAGATCGGAGGGATTCCGGGCCAGGAGGCGCCGGTACCTTTCCTCGGACGCGGGGAACTGGCGGAGCCGGGCATGGAGCATGGCCTGGAGCCGGACCACGGACGTATCGTCCGGTTTCAATTCCTCGACGCGGCGATAAGCCTTCAGGGCGTCGTCGTACTTGCGGAGCATCCGGAGGGCGTCACCCAGGGCCGTGAAGGTCTCCGCGTCGGCCGTCGGCGCGAGCGACAGCGGGCGCAAGATCTCGAGCGCCTCGGCGGGCTTCTTCTCGTCGATCAACGCCCGGGCGCACTTCAAATCTTCCTGGGGAGCCTGGCGCGCGGCGGCGGGAAGGGCCAGGGCGAAGACGATCGCGGCGACCGCGCCGAGACGCGGGGCCAACCAAGGGGAAAGAATCACCAAAGGTCCCTGTGCTTCCGGCCCGGGGGCCGGAGTCCCTCTCTCCCGAATTCGCAGGTGATGAAGGATTCTATTCCCGACCGCCGCCCGGCATCAAGGCCGGTCGAGGATCGGCGTTGGGTTGGTTTCGAGATTCCAGACCCCAGATCCCAGTTTTCTGAAGTTTCCAGCTTCAAGCTCCATAGCAGGATTCACACGGACTGCACCCCGTTGCGCTCCTCTCCTCCGGCTTGCGACTCGGAACTTCAGGAACTGGGACCTGGGATCAGGGACCTGGAAACTGAGCCGCCACGCGAGGATCGGGCCGGGCGCAGGGATTGGGTTGATGGCATCGTCTTGAATGATACAATGCCGCGCGCCATGAGATCCGTTGCCGGGATCGCCGCCCTTCTCGCCGTCCTCTCGGGTTGCAAGGGGGCGCCTTCGGCGGTCGACGCGTACACCCAGGCCGTGCTCAAGGCTCCGGTCGCCTCCACCGGTTCCGGAATCGATCCGGACCTGAAGGACAACCCCGCGGCGGTCGGTGCGGAAACCAAGTCCCCCGACGCTCCCTCGAAGATCATCACGACGAACGGCATGCAGGTCCGCGAGATCGTGGTCGACCCCCGGGACGCGAAAGCCCGGATCGATCTCCTGCGGACGCTGCTCGGGGCGGACTGGCTCCTCGCGGGCCGGACGGTGCAAGACGACGGAGTCGTGACCTACCGCTTCATCCGCCGCGACATCTTCCGGGTCGAGTCCGATCCCTTCGGCCTCCCCGACCTGACCGGCGCCCCGAAGGACATGGCGGGCTCGAAGCCGAAGTAGCCGCCATCCGTCATCCCGCCGGCCGCATCTCCGTCCACGGATTCCGCACGAGAATCAACAAGTAGACGAGCGTTCCCAGCCAGGCGTGCGTGAGGGAGATGGGAACGAGATTCGGCCACCGCAGGTAGATCGAGGTCCAGACCACGCCGGCTCCCGCGCAGAGCGCCATGAGCGGAATGTCGGGCGCGTGGGCGAGCCCGAAGAGGAGGGCCGCGACGGGAACGATCACCGCGCGTGATACGCCGAGCCGATCCAGGTTTCCCGCGATGAGCGTCTGCACGAAGAACTGCTGGAACAGCGCCCAAACCGGATAGACCGCGAAGAGAATTGCCGCCGACGCGGTGATCGGGGGCCAGCCGGCCCAGGTCCGCCACGCCAGGATCGCGCCCGCGGTCACCGCAAAAAATACGGCGCACGCCGACGCCGAGGGACCGAGCGTGTCGAGGCGCAGACCCCATTCCCGGCGTACCCCCGGAGCTCCGGCGAGGCGCCTCCCCGCATAGAGTCCCCATCCCAGGATGCACGCGGCGAGAAAAGGAAGCTTCAGGTGGAGGACGTTTTCGAATACGAGGAAGGTGACGCCGGTGGCGACGACGGCGATGATTTCCAAGACGGCCCGACGGCGCGAAGCGGGATTCATTTCTTCCAAGATATGACTATCGGACCCTGCAACGGTTACAGCCCTTCGACTCGCGGAGCGTTGCCTGCACTGAGCGAGGACCGCCGAAGGCGGGACGAGTCGAAGTGGGCGTGGACAGACTCGAACTGTCGACCTTCCGCTTATCAAGCGGATGCTCTAACCAACTGAGCTACACGCCCCGAATTTCAAGGATCTACCGTGGGGGGGAGCAGACCGTACGACGTGGTTCGACTCGCTTCGCTCGCTCACCACACTTCGCCTCGGACCGCCCAAGGAAGTGCTCGCACTGAGCGAGGACCGCCCGAGGCGGTCCGAGTCGAAGTGGAGGCGACCGGAATCGAACCGGCAACCTCCTGGTTGCAAACCAGGCGTTCTCCCGTTGAACTACGCCCCCGACGGTCGCGATCGTCGGAGCGGAGTCTACTTCCGGCGTCGCGCCGGGTCAATCCCGCGCCCCTCCCGGCGGCGGGTCCGCCATCCCTCAAGCTCGAAACTCGACGCTTCTGGAACTGGTATCCGGGATCTGGAAACTGGGAGATGTCCCAACTCCCCGTCCCGTTGACGGTTGCCTTGCTTGCCACTATATTGCGTCCACCAAACCGGAGCTTTCCATGCGCGACCCCCGACTGGCCGAAGAGAACGACAAGGACGAGAAGGACGACGGCGGCGGCATGCTCAAGCGCCTCCTCAAGGCGCGCGCCATCTTCCTCTCCGAGGGCATCACCGACAAGACCGCCCGCCGCATCCAGACGTCGCTCCTCATGCTCCAGCAGGACGACGACAAGTCGTTCATCACGGTCTACATCAACTCACCCGGCGGACAGGCCGACAGCGGTTTCGCCATCTACGACTTCCTCCGGTTCGTCAAGCCGCCCATCCGCACGATCGTCACCGGCATGTGCGCCAGCGCCGCGGTCCTCCCTTTCCTTGCCGTCCCCAAGGAGCGCCGCTTCTCCCTCCCGAACGCGCGCTTCCTCCTCCACCAACCCTCGACCATGGTCATGGGCTCCGCCTCCGATGTCGCCATCAACGCCGAGGAGATCGTCAAGCTCCGCGAACGGTACAACGCGATCGTCGGCCAGGAAACTGGCAAGACGATGGAGCAGGTCACGAAGGACGCCGACCGCGACTTCTGGCTCTCCCCCGCCCAGGCCAAGGAGTACGGGCTGGTCGGCAAGATCGTGAAGACCTTCGCCGAAATGGAGAAATAGCCGGATCGGCCTCCCCCGGCCGCCTGCTGACCGCTGACTGCTGATTGCTGATCGCTGAGAATGGCCGCACTCGAAGTCGACCGCGTCGTCAAGAGCTACGGACTTCGGCGGGCCGCCGACGGCGTCTCCTTCACGGTCGAGCCCGGCGAAGTCTTCGGCCTCCTCGGACCCAATGGCGCCGGCAAGACCACCCTCATCCGGATGATCATGGACATCATCCGCCCCGACGAGGGCTCGATCCGCGCCCTCGGCGCGCCCGTAGCCACCGGCGTGAAGGACCGTCTCGCCTATCTCCCCGAGGAGCGCGGCCTCTACCAGAAGCAGCGCGTGGCGGACGTCCTGGTCTTCCTCGGCGAGCTGAAGGGGCTCCCCCACCACGTGGCGCGGCGGCGCGCCGACGAGTACCTCGACCGCGTCGGACTCCTCGAGACGCGGCACAAGAAGATGCGCGAGCTCTCGAAGGGGATGCAGCAGAAAGTCCAGATCGCCGCCGTGCTCCTGCACGAGCCCGCCCTCGTGATCCTCGACGAACCTTTCATCGGGCTCGACCCGGCGAACCGGGCGCTCGTAATCGATCTCCTGAAGGAGACGGCCGCGCGCGGCGCCGCGGTGATCCTCTCCACCCATCTCATGGACCAGGTGGAGGCGCTCTGCTCGCGCATCCTCCTGATCCACGAAGGTCGCGAGGTCCTGGCCGGGTCCGTTCGCGAGGTGAAGGAGCGACACGCGGACAACAGCGTTCTCATCGAAACCGACGCCCCGCTCGAGGGCCGCCCCGAGGTCGAGCGGGCCACCCCGGCGAAAAACGGTCTGACCCGGCTCTCGCTCCGGGTCCCCCCCGAAAAGCTCCTTGCGGCGCTCGTCGCGGAGGGACGGGCGATCCGCCACTTCGAACGCGCGCTCCCTTCGCTCGAGGAGATCTTCCTGAAGGCGACGGGGGCCGCGCCGTGAGAAAGATCCTCGTCGTCGCCCGGCACGAATTCGTCACCACCGTGCGGCGCATCGGATTCCTCATCGTCACCATCGGCCTGCCCCTGCTCATGGGACTCCTCGGCGGAGGCGTGCTCCTCCTGAACGCGAAATCGATGACCGAGGAGCACGCCGGCATCCAGGGGGCGCGCCTCGGCTATGTCGACCGGAGCGGGCTCGCCCCCGCGGAACATCCCCGGGGGGCCGATTGGAAGCGGTACGACGACGCGGACTCGGGGCGCCGGAAGATGGCCGCCGACGGCGTCGCCATCCTCATTCTGATTCCCGAGGATTACTTGAAGTCCGGAAAGATCGAAGCGCTGACCACCCGGCGGCCGTCGATCACGTCGATCGGCGAAACGTACGTGCCCCAGGTCTTCGTCGATTGGCTCGTCCGCCGCGTCCTGGCCGGGACCGCCGAGGACCGCGTGGCCCGGGCGCGACATCCCGTCGAGGACCCCGTCATCCAGTTCATCCTCCCGGACGCGTCGGGGCCGCAGGCGACGGAACGCCCGGAGGATTACTACCGGCGGCTCGGCACCGCCTTCTTCTTCCTGATCCTCCTCTTCCTCTCCATCTCGGTCGTCGGCGGTTATCTCATCCAGGGAATGGCGGACGAGAAGGAGAACCGCGTGCTGGAAATGGTCATCTCCTCGGTGACCCCGGGCCAGCTCATGGCGGGCAAGCTGATCGGCCTCGGCGCCGCGGGCATGCTCCAGGTGGTGATCTGGTCCATCCTCGGCGTCTCGACGGTCGTTATGAGCGCCGTTTCGTTCGCGCTCAATCCGGGCCTCTTCATCTTCTGCGCGATCTTCTTCCTCTTCGGGTCGCTGCTCTACGGGAGCCTCCTGCTGGGGATCGGCTCGCTGGGAACCAATCAGCGCGAGGCCATGCAGTACACGTGGGTGCTCAACCTCCTGATGGCCCTGCCGGCGATGCTCTGGTTCATCGTCCTGGCGGAGCCGCAGGGCGTGACGGCGCGCGTGCTGACGGCCATTCCGCTGACGGCGCCCGTGACGATGATGGCGCGGTACGCCGTCGATCCCGCGGGCACGCCGACGTGGGAGATCCTGGCGACGATGGCGTGGCTGGGACTCTGGACGTACCTCGGCCTGCGCTTCAGCGCGAAGATCTACCGCGTCGGGCTGCTTCTCTACGGGAAGCGCCCCACTCCGCGAGAGATCTGGCGCTGGCTCAGGGCCTGAACGGCTCCAGTCTCGGGTCGAGTGTCCACGGTCGAAAGTCGAAAAAGGAAGTTCCGAGTCTCCCGTCCCGCGTCCCGAGTCGGACACCCGAGCTTGTGGCTCGAGACTCGCGACTTCGCTCGATCCGGCACTCGCGACTCTGGACTCTCCGCGCCGTCGCTGCTAACCTACGCCGACTCCGGGGGACGTGGATGACGACGCGCGCGTGGTTTTCAGCACCGCGCCCCCGCTTTTTCCCCTCTTCCGATTCACGATTTACGACTGGCTCTGTTGAAAGCCAACCACCAAGGCACAAAGACACCAAGGACCGGCCGCAGAAGGGGACGATCGGGAGGGCCGCGGGAGAAGCCGCCTTCTTCCACGGCCCTCCCCGCCGTCCCTCCGGCCCGGCAGGGCCGGCGCGTGGCCTGAAGGGCCACGCCCTTCTGCGGCCTTCACCAAGGCTCGGCTTGGTGGCCTTGTGTCTTGGTGGTTCGTCCGGGGTTTCAACGAAGCCACTTACGACTCACGACTCAGGACTCCTCGATGCCCCGGCGTGACGACCTCCATAAAATCCTGCTGATCGGGTCGGGCCCGATCGTGATCGGCCAGGCCTGCGAATTCGATTATTCCGGCACGCAGGCGTGCAAGGCCCTCCGCGAGGAGGGCTACCAGGTCGTGCTTGTGAACTCCAACCCCGCCACGATCATGACCGATCCCGACATGGCCGACCGGACCTACATCGAGCCCGTCACGCCGGAGATCGTCGAGAAGATCATCGAGCGCGAGAAGCCGGACGCGATCCTCCCCACCCTAGGCGGCCAGACCGGACTGAACACCGCCATCGCGGTGCACGACCTCGGCGTGCTGAAGAAGCACGGCGTGGAGATGATCGGCGCCAACGCGCATTCGATCAAGAAGGCCGAGGACCGCGAGCTCTTCAAGAAGGCCATGAAGAAGATCGGGCTCGACCTCCCGCGCTCCGGCGAGGCGAAGACGCTCGCGGCGGCGCACGCGATCCGCGAGGAGCTCGGCCTTCCCCTGGTCATCCGCCCGAGTTTCACGCTCGGCGGCACCGGCGGCGGCATGGCCTACAACACCGAGGAGTTCGAGAAGATCGTCCAGTCGGGCCTGGAGCAGTCGATGATCCACACGGTGCTCATCGAGGAGTCCGTGTTCGGGTGGAAGGAGTACGAGCTCGAGGTGATGCGCGACAAGAAGGACAACGTCGTCATCGTCTGCTCGATCGAGAATTTCGATCCGATGGGCGTCCACACGGGCGACTCGATCACCGTCGCCCCCGCCCAGACCTTGACCGACCGCGAGTACCAGCGGATGCGCGACGCGTCGGTGCTCATCATGCGCGAAATCGGGATCGAGTGCGGCGGCTCGAACATCCAGTTCGCCGTCGACCCGAACGACGGCCGCATGGTCGTCATCGAGATGAACCCCCGCGTGTCGCGCAGCTCGGCCCTCGCGTCGAAGGCCACGGGGTTCCCCATCGCGAAGATCTCCGCGAAGCTCGCCGTCGGGTACACCCTCGACGAGATCCCCAACGACATCACGAAGAAGACCCCCGCCTGCTTCGAGCCCACGATCGACTACGTCGTCGTCAAGACGCCCCGCTGGACCTTCGAGAAGTTCCCCGAGGCCGACGCGACGCTCACGATCCAGATGAAGAGCGTCGGCGAGACGATGTCCATCGGGCGGACCTTCAAGGAGGCGCTCCAGAAGTCGATCCGCTCCCTCGAGCAGGACCGGAGCGGGCTCGGGCTCGACCGGCGCGACCGGATGCTCAACGGCTCACCCCCGACGCGCGAACAGGTGACCGAGAAGCTCGTCACCCCGAATGTCGAGTGCCTCTACTACATCCGGTACGCGTTCAAGCTCGGCATGACGGTCCAGGAGGTCGCCGGCTTCAGCCGGATCGACCCCTGGTTCCTCGAGGAGATCCGCCAGATCGTGGCGCTGGAGGACGAGCTGGCCCGCGCGGGCGCGCTCGCCAAGCTCCCGACTGCGCTCCTGAGGGGCGCCAAGCGCCACGGCTTCTCCGACCGCCAGCTCGCCGTCCTTTTCCGGACGACCGCGGCGGACGTCCGGAAGCGCCGGCTCGACCTCGGCATCCGGCCCGCCTACAAGCTCGTCGACACCTGCGCCGCCGAGTTCGAGGCCGCCACGCCTTACTACTATGCGACCTACGAGCGCGAGAGCGAGCACCGCGAGAGCGACCGG
>DATHFI010000218.1:0-4798 GCA_035490275.1 Planctomycetota bacterium | reverse complement strand
AAGCCTCCCCGAATTCGAGGATGCCGGTCCCGTCCGGCATGGCCGCCGTGATCCCCATAATCCGCGGGTCCTTGGCGGCCAGGGCGATCGCCGAGTCAAGGAAGGCGCGGGTGTACGACCTCGAGGCGATCGGCGGCGCCTTCCCCCCGGGCTCGACCTTGCCGGCCGCGGCCTTGGGCTCGACGGGCTTGTGGACTCCGAAAGGATCGTGGTCCGCGTCGGGATGGCCGAAGCCCTTCTTGGTCACGACGTGGAGCAGGACGGGCCCCTCGATGTTCTTCACCTTGTTGAGGACTTCGACCAGGTGCTTGAGGTCATGGCCGTCGACGGGACCGTAGTACTGGAAGCCGAAGGCCGTGAAGATGTTCGGGAAGAGCGCCTGCTTCAGTCCGCGGCGGGCTCCGTCGAGGACCTGTTCGACCGTGTGGCCGAGGGGAATCTTCTCGAGGATCTTGTGGAGCTCGCGCTTCGCCTCGTTGTAGAGCGGCGCCGTCCGAAGCTCGGTGAGGTACTTCTTGAGCGCGCCGACGGTGGGGGCGATCGAGAAGCCGTTGTCGTTCAGGATGACGAGCAGGTTCCGTTTCGAGTGGCCTATGTTGTTGAGCGCCTCGTAGGCCACGCCGGACGTCATCGACCCGTCGCCGACATACGCGATCACCTTCCGATTCCGGGCCAGCTTGCCGTCGGCGACGGAGACGCCGTACGCGGCGGCGAGTCCCGTGCCCACGTGGCCGAAGTTGAAGGGGTCGTACTCGCTCTCGGGCTTCCATCCGAACCCGCAGAGGCCGCCGATCTGGCGGAGCGTCGGGAAGCGCTCCTTGCGTCCCGTGAGAATCTTGTGGGTGTAGGTCTGGTAGCTCCCGTCCCACACGATGAGGTCGCGCTTGAGGTCGAAGACGTAGTGGAGCGCCAGGGTGAGGTCGACGACGCCGAGGTTGGATCCCAGGTGGCCGCCCGTCTTGAGGACGACCTCCATGATGAACTTGCGGATGTCCTCCGCGAGGTCCGGCAGCTCCTGGAGAGAGAGCTTGTGGATGTCATTGACCCCGGTGATTCGTTCCAGCATGGCTGTCATTGCCCTGCGCCGCACAGGACCATTGGCCGGGACAGTTATCAGACTTCAGACATCGGACTTCAGAGTCTACAGTTGTCAGCCGGGCCTCAGCGCGATCGGCCCACGACAAATTCCGCCAGCGCCGCGAGCGACCGGCCCTTCTTCCCGAGAGGCGCGACCGCCTTGAGCGCCTGCCGCGACAACAGGTCCGCGCGGCGGCGCGAAGGCTCGACTCCGAAGCGGGCGGGGTAAGTGGCCTTGTCCTGCGCGGAATCCTTGCCCGGCGTCTTCCCGAGCTCGCTCGCCGTGCCTGAAACGTCGAGTATATCATCGACGATCTGGAAGGCAAGTCCGAGCCTTTCTCCGAAGGTCCCGAGCCTGTTCACCCATACCGGGGAGGCGCCCGCCGAGAGCGCGCCCATGCGCGCCGCGCCGCGGAACATTGCGGCCGTTTTCATGCGATGGATGCGATCGAGGCCCTCCGCGTCAGTTCGTGAGTTTCCGGAGAGATCGAATACCTGGCCGCCGACCATGCCGCGGCTGCCGGCGGCCGCGGCCAGCTCCGCCGTGAGGGCCGCCGCCAAGGCGGGGCGACGCAGGTGGCGGGCGATCGTTCCGAAAGCCTCCGCCTGCAGCGCGTCGCCCGCGAGAATCGCGGTCGCCTCGTCGAAGGCCCGGTGGCACGAGGGCCGGCCGCGCCGGTAATCGTCGTCGTCCATCGAGGGCAGGTCGTCGTGGATGAGCGAGTACGTGTGGATCATCTCGAGAGCGCAAGCCGCGGGCATCGCCACCGCGCGGCGGCCGCCGAGCGCCTCGCAGGCGAGGATGGCGAGAGCGGGCCTCAGCCGCTTGCCGCCGCCGAAGACGCTGTAGCGCATCGCCTCGTGGAGGCGCGTCGGAGGTTCCGAGGCGGCGGGGAGGCGGCCGTCGAGGGCCCGGTCAACGGCACGGACGAGCAAGGCGAGGCGGCCTTCCACGGCGGCGGTCGCCGCTATCACGAGGCGTCCGCCTTCTTCCGGCTGGCCTTGGCGTCCGCGTCGAGGTCGCGCGCAGTAAGCGATCCGTCCTTCTCCTTCACGAGGACCTGGATCTTCCGCTCCGCCTCCTCGAGGATCCGGTAGCAGGATCGCAAGGCCGCGATCCCGGCCTCGTACTTCTCCAACGATTCCTCCAGGCCCAGCTTGCCCGACTGCAGCGCGTTCACGACGTCCTCGACGACCTTCAGCTGATCCTCGAACCGTTCTTTTTTCGCGGGGGATTTTTCGGCGGCCATGCGCGGCATTCTAACAGGCTCGGCGGCCGGATCAATGTTCGACCCGGGACCGGATCGACCCGTCGGAAAGGCGCGTGTCGATGGCGTCGCCCGGCTTCACTTCGGACAACTTCCGCACCACGTGCCCATCGAGAGTCGTAATGCTGTACCCCCGGCCGAGTACCGCGACCGGGCTCACCGCCTCAAGATGGCGGGCCACGGACTCGGTGCGTTCCCGCGCCGCCTTCGCCAGGTGACCGAGCTCGGTCAAGGCCCGCTGCGCCAGCACTCCGAGCCGCTCGCGGGCCGTCGAAACGGTGCCGCTCAAGGCGATCCCGAGCCGCTCGTGGAGTTCGTCCAGCCGTTCGCCGAGCCGGGCTACGAGGGCGACCGGCTCGCCCAAGGCATGGCTGTCGCGGAACCGGTCGAGCTGCGACCGCGCGAGCTCCGCCCGCGTGGTGAGCGCGCGCCGCAGCTTCGCGTCGTGATCTCCGAGCATGGCCAGGAGGTCGGCCAGCATCGGCACGACCAGGGTGGCCGCGCCGGTGGGGGTCGGGGCGCGCACGTCGGCGACGAAATCGGAAATGGTGAAGTCGGTTTCGTGGCCCACGGCGCTGACGACCGGAATTCGGCTCGCGTGAATGGCGCGCGCCACGACTTCCTCGTTGAACGCCCAGAGGTCCTCGATTGATCCTCCTCCGCGACCCACGATCATGACGTCGATGTCCGGCCGTGAGGCGTTGAGGTGGTCGATGGCGGCGGCGATCTCCCCGGCCGCTTCGTCGCCCTGGACGCGGACGGGGTACAGGAAGACGTCGACCGCCGGGCAACGTGTCGCGAGGGTCCGGAGCATGTCCTGGATGGCCGCGCCGACGGGCGAGGTCACGAGGGCGATCGCCCGGGGCAGCATGGGCAGGGTCCGTTTCCGCGCGGGGTCGAAGAGGCCCTCGGCCTCGAGCTTCTTCTTGAGCTGCTCGAATCGGAGGGCGAGGGCGCCGGCGCCCCGGGGTTCCATCTTTTCCACGATGAGCTGGTACTGGCCGCGCGGCAGGTAGACGTCGATCCGGCCGTACGCGAGCACCTGCTGGCCGTTTTCAGGCTCGAAGGCCAGGCGCACGGCGGAGCCCTTCCACATCGCGCAGGGAAGCTGCGACTCCTCGTCCTTGAGCGTGAAGTAGAGGTGGCCCGACGGATAGGTCTTGAAGTTGGAGATTTCGCCCGCGACCCAAACGAACCGGAGATTGTCCTCGAGAATCTTCTTGATCCTCCGGGTCAGCTCGGAAACGGAAAGGGCCTTCCGTTCCTCCGGGAACGACAGCTCGGCGGGTAGACCCATGGCGCGAGTTTACCGGAAAAAAGTCACGAGTCGAGCGCCGGGAGCCGGAAGGGAATGGCTTTGAAGCCGGTCGACTTCGCGGTATCATCCGTTTTCATTCGCTGGAGAACCCCGCCATGCATCCATTCGCGGCGATCGCCTTCGGTGTCCTGCTCGTCCTCGCCCAGGACGGCGCCAAATCCGGGGCGAAGGACTTCGGCAAGACCTTCATCGTGAAGGTCCAGGCGAAGACCCGCTGGTCCACGAGCTTCCGCCAGGCGGATTTCGACCGGGACCTCAAGAAGCACGCCGACGAGCTGCGCGTGACCGGGCGCGAGGCGATCGAGGAGGACAAGGCGGGATGGGACCAGTGGACCTTCGAGGCGGCGGAAAGCTGGAAGCTCGAGCTGGACGTCATCCAGCTGATCTTCGGCCGGCACATCATCATCCGCCGGTACGACATCGTGATCGAAGGATCGGTGAAGGCCGACGCGCAGCGGACGTACTGGCTGACCCACGAACCCACCGGCAAGAGGTATCGCCTCTGCAACCGCCCGAAACTCCCCAAGGAAACCGAGGTCCCGCCGGACATCCGCTCCAAGATCGACGCGGCCGTGAAGGCGGGTCAGAAGACGTTCCGCGTGACCGGGGAGATCATTCTCAATCCGACGCCGGCCGTGCTCCTGGACACGGCGGAACCGGTCGAGGAGGAGAAGAAGTGATCTCGGCTTTCGTCGGCGCGGCGATCTTTCTCGGGGGCGGGTCGCTTGCGGCCCAGGAACAGGAGAAGCTGCCGACCTACCGGGTCATCGTCACGGCGAAGACCAGATTCGCCGGGTGGAAGGACAGCTTCGCCGAATTCAAGGAACGGGTGAAGAAGATCATGCCCTTCGCCACCCTGGTCGGCCGGGAGGAGGCGCCGAACGACACGGCGGGCTGGGAGCGCTGGACCTTCGAACTGGCCGGGGAGAGCAAGCTCGACGTCACCCTCTTTCCACGGGTGTTCGGCGACATGAAGGTCAGCAAGTACGAACTCGCGGTGTCGGGGACGGCCACGCAAGATCCCAAGACCCGGATCGTGTTCCTCGCCTCGTTCGGCGGCAGGGTAAAGGTCAAGATCATGAACCGGCCGAAGCGGGAAGGGTCGACGGAGGAGCCCGAGGATCGGGTGGCCCAG
>DATHFI010000217.1:0-2964 GCA_035490275.1 Planctomycetota bacterium | reverse complement strand
ATCCTCCGGTGATATACTGGAGGTGGCTTCGTGGGGATCAACGGCGTGATTCAGTGGATGTTCAAGAAGGGCATGGCCGTCTACCGGCTCGATGAACGGTTCGTCTCCATCGACAAGCGCTTCGAGCAGATCGACAAGCGTTTCGAGCAGATCGACAGGCGATTCGAGCAAATCGACCGGCGTCTCGATCAGATGGACCAGCAATTCGTGAAGATCGAGGGGCGACTCGACCGAATCGAATCAAAGTTCGACGCCGCCATCGAAATGCGGGAGCGGGTCGCCGTGCTTGAAGCGCTCATCGGCCGCCGCCCCGCCTAGGTTTCCCCGCTCCTCCCCCTCCGGCCTGCTTTTCCTCTGGCTTGAAGCTTGGAACTTGAAGCTTGAAGCTCCCCCCTACCCGAACTCCTTGTCTTCCTCCTCCCTCACGATCCTCAGCACCTCCGCGGAGGTCTTCGCGTTCAGGAGCGCCGTCCGCATCTCCTCGTAGTTGAGGAGGCGCGCGATCGCGGCGAGCGTCCGCACGTGCTTCTGGGCGCTGTGGCGCGGGCTCACGAGGAGGATGATGAGCGTGGCGGGTTTTCCGTCCGCCGACTGGAATGGGACCCCCTGCGGGGAGATCCCCACCGCGGCCGCCCCTGATTCGAGGAGGTCGGTCCAGGCGTGCGGGATGGCGACGCCCAGCCCCATGCCCGTCGACGCCACGTTTTCCCGCGCGATAAGCGCGTCCAGGACCTGCTTGCGGTGGTCGGGGCGGATCCGTCCGAGGCCGACGAGCGCCTCCACGAGCGACCCGATGGCGGCCCACTTGTCTCCGGCCCGGAAGTCGAGGAGGACCGCCTCCTCGCTCAGCAGTTCGCTGAGTTTCATGAGAGCTCTTTCAGTTCGGCGAGGCGGGCCTTCAGCTCCGACACCTTCACCTCGAGGTCCCGGAGCTTCTCCTCGATCTCCGCCGCCATCTCGGGTTTCGCCCTCCGGAAGGCCTCGTTGGCGAGCTGGGTCCGGCTTCGCGCGGCCTGCGCCTCCAGCGCGGCCAGCTCTTTCTCCGATCGCGCGATCTCCTTCGCGGGATCGAACTTGCCGGCGATCTGCAGGTACACCACGACGTCGTCCCCCGTCCACCGCGCGGCGCCGGGACGGCGCTCGAGGTCCACGCCGCTCTCCACGGAGGTGACCGCCGCGAGCCGGCGCACGATCTCCTCGACCTCGCCGCCCAGGGCGTTTTTCAGCTGGGGATCCCTGAAGGAGACCGCGACCGGCAGGGCCTCCGTCGCCGCGATGCCGTACCGGGCGCGCACCTCGCGGACCCCCCGCACGACCTCGAAGGCGGCGCGCATGCGCGCCTCGAGGTCCGCGTTCATGGCGCCGGGCTCCGGCCACGGCGCGCGCATCAGGGGCTCGTTCGCCGCGGCCATCCCGAGGCGGGTCCACAATTCTTCCGTGACGAACGGCGCGATCGGGTGGAGCAATCTCAGGGTGACGCCGGTGACGTGGCGCAGCATCCGGCGCGCGGTCTCCTCGCCGGGCCGCTTCTTGTTGAGCTCGATGTACCAGTCGCAGAAGTCGTTCCACACGAACCGGTAGAGCTCGTCCGCGGCCCGTCCGAACTCGAACCCCTTGAGCGACTCCGTCACGATCAGGATCGTCCGGTTCAGCCGGGAGCGGATCCAGCGGTCCTCGAGCTTTCCTTCGTTTTCCGAGGGGGGTCCGGCCGCGGCGGCCGGCGCCTTCTCCGCCACGTACCGGCACGCATTCCAGAGCTTGGTCACGAAGTTGCGCGCCTGCTCCGTCCGCTGGATCGAGAGGTGCTTGCCGAACCGGAAATCCTGCGTCCCCGTCGAGAGCATGGCGAGGGCGAATCGCAGGGCGTCGGCGCCGTACTTGTTGAGCAGGTCGAGCGGATCGACGCCCGTCCCCTTGGACTTGCTCATCCGCTGGCCGGCGTCGTCCATGATCGTCGCGTGGATGATCACGTCCTCGAAGGGCTCCTTCCCGCGGAACTCGAGGCCCATCATGATCATGCGCGAGACCCAGAGGTTGATGATTCCCCGGTCCGTCACGAGCACCTGGGTCGGGTAGAACTTCCTGAGATCCCCGGTTTCCTCGGGCCACCCGAGCGTGGCGAACGGCCAGAGGGCGCTCGAAAACCACGTGTCGAGGACGTCGCCGTCCTGGCGCAGGTCGCCGCTTCCGCAGCTCGTGCAGGTCTCCGGCGTCTCGACCGCCGCGATGACGTGTCCCTGGGGGCAGTACCAGACGGGGATGCGATGGCCCCACCAGATCTGGCGCGAGATGCACCAGTCCTGGATGTTCTCCATCCAGTCGAGGTACACCTTCGTCCAGCGGTCCGGTTGAAACCGGACCCGTTTCGATTTCACCGAGTCGACGGCCGGGGCGGCGAGCGGCGCCATCTTCACGAACCACTGCTCGCTCAGGTAGGGCTCGACGATCGTGTCGCACCGGTCGCACCGCCCCACCGGGGTGGCGTGGTCCTCCTCCTTCTCGAGGAGTCCCTTTTCCTTGAGCCCCTCCAGGACCTTCGCCCGCGCTTCGAAACGGTCGAGTCCCTTGAAGGGCCCCGCCTTGTCGTTCATCTTCGCCGACTCGTCCATCACCACCACGGCGGGCAGGCCGTGCCGTTTCCCGACCTCGAAGTCGTTCATGTCGTGGGCCGGCGTCACCTTGACGGCGCCCGATCCGAAGCTCATGTCGACCGCCTCGTCGGCGATGATCGGGATCTCGCGCTCGACGAACGGGAGGACCGCCTTCTTCCCCACGAGGGCCGCGTACCTCGCGTCCTTCGGATGGACCATGACCGCGGTGTCCCCGACCATCGTTTCCGGCCGCGTCGTGGCCACCACGATGTGGCGTCCCGGCTCGCCCGATATCGGATACCGGATGTGGTAGAGCTTGCCCAGCGGCTCCCCCTCCGATCGCCGCACTTCGAGATCCGAGAGGGCCGTCATG
>DATHFI010000216.1:0-2589 GCA_035490275.1 Planctomycetota bacterium | reverse complement strand
ATCCGCTGGTCGATTGCAAGCACTGCAAGAACCGGTTCCGGGCCGACGATCCCCGCATCAAGGGGACGCCCGGCCAACCCGACGGCCAGTGTCCCGCGTGCGGCACCAAGGGGACCCTGACGGCGCCGCGCCAGTTCAATCTGATGTTCAAGACGTTCATGGGCCCCGTCGAAGAAGACGCGGCCGTGATCTTCATGCGCCCTGAGACGGCGCAGGGGATCTACGTCAACTACCTGAACGTGTTGCAGTCGTCGCGACAGAAGGTCCCGTTCGGCATCGCGCAGGTCGGCAAGGCGTTCCGCAACGAGATCACGCCCGGGAATTTCATTTTCCGCACGCGCGAGTTCGAGCAGATGGAGATGCAGTTCTTCGTGAAGCCCGGATCGGACGGCGAGTGGTTCGAGTTCTGGCGCGCCGAGCGGCTGAAGTGGGTCCAGGGACTCGGCATCCGGCCCGAGAAGCTGCGCTGGCACCAGCACGGTAAGAACGAGCTGGCGCACTACGCCAAGGATGCCTACGACATCGAGTACGAGTTCCCGTTCGGGTGGAACGAGTTCGAGGGAATCCATAACCGCGGCGACTTCGATCTGTCGCGCCACCAGGAATACTCGGGAAAGAAGCTCGACTATCTGGACACCACGACGAACACGCGCTTCGTCCCCAACGTCGTCGAGACCTCAGCGGGAGCAGACCGCACCACGCTCGTCGTGCTGTGCGACGCGTATCGCGAAGAGGCGGTGAGGGGAGAGGAGGGCGCGGAGAAGGAGGACGTCCGCGTCGTCCTCAAGCTGAAGCCCGAGCTGGCGCCGATCAAGGCGGCAGTATTCCCGCTCGTCAACAAGGACGGGATGCCCGACGTGGCGCGGCGGATCTTCGACGACCTGCGCAAACGGTTCAACGTCTTCTATGACGACGGCGGGTCGATCGGCCGGCGCTACCGGCGCCAGGACGAGGCGGGGACGCCGTTCGGGATCACGATCGACGGGCAGACGTCGCAGGACCAAACCGTCACCGTCCGCGACCGGGATACGCTGAAGCAGATTCGCGTCGCCAGCGGCCAGTTGGTCGACTATCTGAAGGAACAGCTCGCCGGGTGAGCCGTGCAGTTGAGTGATTTCCGCGCCCTCGTCGAGCGCCTGCAGCGCGAGATCCCACTGGAGTTTCAGGGCGGCGTCGTCGCCATCGAAGTGAGTCCCAAGACGGGTCCCCATCCCATCCACGCCCACATCTACACGCTCGGTGAGTGCATTCCGCTCGAGTGGAGCGGCTCCGGCGCCGACCTTCAGTCAAGGGTCGTTCTCTATCACGGATCTTTCCAGGCGCTCGCGCGGCTCGGCGACTTCGACTGGCGCGCCGAGGCGTGGGAGACGTTGACGCACGAGCTGCGGCACCATCTGGAGTGGCGAGCCAACGTGGCGGCGCTCGAGGCCTACGACTGGGCGGCGGAGGAGAACTTCAAGCGCCACGAGGGCGAGCCATTCGATGCGGTGTTTTATCGCTCTGGGGAGCGGATTGCCGACGGTGTCTGGAAGGTGGAGGACGACGTCTTCATCGAAGGGGCCGGGGACGACGTGCGTTGGCACGGGTCGCGATATCGCGTCACGATCCCGGAGGCGGCGCGGCCCTTGTTCGTGATCCTCGATGGCCTCGCCGAGCCCCCGCCCGGGGAAGCGGTCCTCGTCTTACGGCGGCGGCTGTCGCTCGGCAACTTTTGGCGGCGGGTGTCGCCCACGGAGGCGTTCGTGCGGGTGGCAAGGAAAACGTAACCTCAACGGAGGAGACGAACTGTGACAACCCCACCTTCCCCTCAAGTTCCCGACGGCGTTCGAATCGCCTCCACCCTCTCCTGGATCGTTGGCATCGTCACGATCCTCGTAGCCCTGGCGATCGGCATCCCCGCTCTTTCCTCAACTGGCGGTTTCATCTATCTCGTCGTAGGCCTGGTCGCGGGCGCCGCGGTGTGCGTGGGTGCGGTGCTGATTCGAAGGCAGCAGCGGCTGGGCGTCCTCGTCATCCTTCTCGCGTGGGCACTGCCGACGGTGTACAGTGTTCTCAATCACCAGTCAGTACGTGGATCCCTGCTCTTGTTCGTGGCGCTGCTCTTGGCGGCGGCAAACTGGAAGCACTTCCGTTGAGACGCGAAGGCCACGTGAATTCCGTTGGGGCTGAGCGATGCTACAAATAGCCGTTTGGGCCCTGGGTACTGGTTTCGTTACGGGCGCCGTCTGGTTCGCGATCCTGTTCTACCGACGCCACCCTGCGTCGAGCAAACCGCCGGCGTTGCCGGCGTCGGGGCAGCCCGATGTCAAGACGGTTGACGATATGAGCCGGCGCCTGCTCGAGCTGGAGGAGCGGGTCGATGCCAACGAGTACCTCCTGAAGCGGGACAAGATTCCGCAACCGCGGAAGCCCCCGTCGCCATGACGCCCCCCGCGCAAGAAGCGGGCGTAAATTACGGAATGCATCTGACCGCCCCCGAAACCATGTTGTCCCGCGCCACGTCGGTTAAGCCATGACCTTCAAGCCCGCGACGTGGTACCCGATCGCCGCCGTGGTGGCGATCCTCAACGTGATCGCCGCCGGATTCGC
>DATHFI010000215.1:0-2403 GCA_035490275.1 Planctomycetota bacterium | reverse complement strand
GCGGCCCCGCCAGAAATTCACGGACGGACTCTACGCCGGCAAGCCGTTGAAGGCCCTGGCGAACGGAACCGCTCCCGACAACGTGACTTCGGTCTTCGCGGCCTGGGACGGGACGGTCATTCACGCCATGTCCGGGTCCCTCGACGTGGACGCTTTCAAGGAGACCCTCACCTTCGCCCGCGACCTCCATGACAAGGTGTACGAGGGTGTCGGCCGCAAGCCGGACGCGGAGAAGATCTACGCCGAGGCTCATTGCAAGGCGGCCAACAATTCGACGGATTGCCTCGTCCGCAAGATCCACTTTCGCCTGGCGAAAGAGCTCAGAAGCATCAGGGAATGGTACCCCACGATTTTCGAAATGCTCTTCGGCGACGACTGCCATGACTAGTGGCGACGCGCCCGCGCCGCCTCGTACAGCAGCGCCGCCGCGGAGGCGGTCACGTTGAGGCAGTCCCAGCCGCGCGCCATCGGGATGTAGACGACGTGGCGGCACGCGGCGATCACCGGGGCGGTGACGCCATCCGCCTCGCCCCCGAGCACGAGGCACGTCGGCCCCGCGAAATCGGTCTCCCAGCTCGACCGGTTCTCGCCGTGGATGTGGGCGGCGTAACTCGCAATCCCCCGCGCCTCGAGCGCCCGCAGCGTCTCCGGCAGGTCGGCGCTCGCGTGGATCGGCACCCGCAGGACTCCGCCGAGCGACACCCGCACGGCGCGACGGACCCACGGCGAGCAGGTCCGCGGGCCCACGATCAGGCCCGTGACGCCGAACGCGGCGCACGTCCGGACGATCGCTCCGACGTTCTCCGCATCCGCGATTCCGTCGAGCGCCACGAGGAGCGGAGGGGGCGATGTCGCAAGGTCCTCGAGCTCCAGCGCGAGTGGAATCTCCGCGAGCGCCATCACCCCCTGGTGGACCTTGTACCCGATGATGCCGTCCACCACCGCCTTCGGAACGACGAGGACGCGCAGGTCGGGCTCGGGCCGCCCCTCGATCCCCTTCCGGAAAAACTCCAGCCACGGCTCGGTGAGGACGATCGTGCGGAGCCGCGCCGGCGACTCAAGCATCCGCCGCACGACCTTGCGCCCGTCGCCGATGAAGCAGCCCTCGGGCACGTTGGCGTCGCTCCGGCGGAGCGTGAGGAATGGTTTGAGCGACGGATGATCTGTATCGGCAACGAGGATTGTTTCCATGGCACGAGCGATTCTTGATTCTCGATTCTTGATCCTGGGACCGAGAATCGAGAATCCAGAATCGAGAATCCTTGTCGCTATGGTCTTACTTCATAGATTCGGACTTCGTGGCCCCGGTCGCTCTTCGGGATCGTGTGGACCTTCGGGTAGGCGGCCGCCAGCTTCTCCTCGAACCCCTGCTCGTGGCGCTCCACGTACGGATCGTACAGCACGATCGCGACCGACCCCTGGGACGCGACGAGGCGCCGCGTCTCGTCGAACGTCGGCGGAAGGCGCTCCGACCATGCGTCGGCGTAGTGCTCGACGCGCCGGTCCATCGTGAGGATCCGGCGGTCGGGCCCGTACTTCTCGCGGATCCACCGGCCCGCGTCGGCGAGCGTGAGCCGGCGGTGGCTCCGGGGCGCGAAGCACTTCACCGAACACCCGAGGACGAGGAGCGCCAAGGCGGCTATGCCGATCCGCATCCGGCGCTCGGGAGTCCACGCCGCGGAGAGGCGCTCCCAAGCCTCCCTCATCCCGATCGCGATGACCGGCGCGAGCGCGATGAACGTGGGCAGGGCGAACCGGTCGTCGAAGGGAAGGCCCGCCCCCAGCCCGATCCATGTCGGGATCGCGTAGCCGAGCCCGAGCAGGATCAGGTACGTAATTCCGCGCCGGAGCCCCGCGGACCGGCGCAGGTGGAAGAGCCCCAGGATGAGAAAGAACGGGAAAACGTAGGCGCCGGCGCGCAGGTAGGTCTTGATCGCGTACCACGCGAGGCCCGGGGCGGAGCCGAGGGCCTTCTGGTCCCGGCCGGCCTCGAAATCTTCCGAGGCGTTGATCCGGTATCCCTCCGTGTAGCTGTGCTCTACGTTGGGGCGGCCGAGGAGCTTCACCGCGAACTGGTTCGCCGTGGGGCTCCAGAATCCGAACCGCTGGTGGATCCAGTTCGCGTACGGGAAAAGGACGGCGACCCAGATCAGCGCGGCGAGGAGCGGCCCCGCGACGCGAAGGGCGCGTCCCTCGGGCTCGCGGCGCCGGATCCAGAAAACGACGCCGCCCCACCCGAGGATCGCGGCGAGCGTGTAGAGCCCCTCGGGCCGCGTGAGGACGGCGAGGCCTCCGGCGAGTCCCGCGACGGCGAATTTCCAGAGCGCGGGTCGCTCCCCCGCGAACCACGTCGCGGCGGCCGAGACGAAGAAGAGCAGGAAGAAGAGCGGCTCGGTCCAGACG
>DATHFI010000214.1:0-3793 GCA_035490275.1 Planctomycetota bacterium | reverse complement strand
TTCCGCCCGAAAGTATTCCGCACCTCTTCGACCGTTTTTTCCGGGTCGACCGGGGCCGGAGCCGTTCGCCGGCGGACGCCGTCGGAGGGCACGGACTGGGCCTCTCGATCACCCGCTCCCTCGTGGAGGCGCACGGAGGCTCGATCGTCGTGACCTCGCGGGAGGGCGTGGGCACGACCTTCCACGTCTCCTTCCCCGCGTTGGATTGAGCGATTCCCGGAGTCGCGGCGCCATTCTATAGTGGGGCGCCATGCAGCCCGCCCTGAGCCCCGGCCGGGTCCGCGCCGCCCTCCGCCGCGGCGAGGCTCCCGACGTTTCCCCCGAGGTCTTCGTCCAGCTCGACCCGGACGAGCAGGCGATGGTGCTCGACCGCCTCCCGTCGGACCGCTGGGCGGTCCTCCTGCGCGAGTGCGACAGCCGGTCCGTCGTCGGCGGCCTGACGAAATTCGGGATCGAGCGCGCCATGCCGTTCCTGCGCGATTTCCCCCCGGACGATCTCGCCCACCTCGCGATCCGGCTCCCCCCCGACTACCGCGAGCGGATGCTCGACGCCCTCGGGCCGGAGCTCGCGGCCGAGGTCCAGACCATCCTCGCCTACCCCGAGGAGACGGCGGGCGGGATGATGTCGACCCGCTACGCGAGCGTGCCGGAGGTCGTGACCGTGGCGAAGGCGCTCGAGATGTTCCGCGAGTTCGCGAAGGTCGAGGCGATCAGCTACGTGTATGTCGTGGACTCCTCCGGGAAGCTCCAGGGGACGCTCCCGGTGCGCGCGCTCCTCGCGGCGGAACCGCGGCAACGGGTGGGCGAGGTCGCCTCGCGCACCGCGGTGCGGCTCCACGCGAGCCAATCGCGGGACGACGTGATCCGCGCCTTCCGCGATCACCACTTCCTCGCGCTTCCCGTCGTGGACGACCAGGAGCGCCTCGTGGGCGTGGTCACGGCGGACAAGGTGCTGACCGCGGTCAAGGAGCAGGAGAACCAGTTCATCTACGCCGCGACAGGGGCCGACGCCCGCGAGCCCGTGCTGGCCCCCGGCCTCGCCGCGCGCCACCGGATCCCGTGGATCACGATGACGGTCGTCGGGGGCCTCGTCTGCGCCTTGATTGGCCTCCTCTTCAAATCGACCCTCGAGCGCGCCGTCGTCCTCGGGCTCTTCGTGCCGCTCGTCCTCGCGGTGGCCGAGTCGGTCGCGGCGCAGACGGCCACGATCGTGATGAGGACGCTGATTACGAGCGACATCCCCCGGGGGACGCTCCTCCGCTTCCTGGGCAAGGAGGTGGCGGTCGGCCTGCTCGTCGGTCTCTACGCGGCGGTGCTCGTGGTGATGGCCTCGACGCTGTGGGGCGCGGACTGGCGGCTCGGTGTCGTGATCGGCGGGAGCGTCGTCCTCGGCGTCTGCACGGCCACGCTGGTCGGCGTGACGGTGCCCACGCTGCTCCGGCGGCTGCGCGTCGAGCCCACGGTGGCGGGCGGCCCCGTGGTCCTGATGATCGCCGACATCCTGACGCTCTTCTTCTACTTCGGAACCGCGACCTTGGTAAGGCCGTGAGCGCAGCGTGACCCGCGACGGACGACTCGTGACTTCTAGTTTTCGACTCTCGACTCCCGACGCGCGACTCTCGACTTCCCGGGTCAAGGATGGGTAATCGTTATCGCGCCGGCTGTGGCTACCGCGTCGACATCGATTCGGATCCGCCACGTCCCCGCCGCGCCGGAATCGGAATCGCCGTTGAAGGCGCCGATGAAGATGGCGAAATTCGTCCGGTCCATCACGAGAGCGCCGTTGCCGTCCCACATCCGGATCCGCACCGTGCCGAGCGAAATCGCGGAGGCGAGCGTCACCTGCGCGGGACCCGCGGGCCATCCCGCCTCGTAGAAATAGGTCGATTCCAGCGCGTAGGCGCCCGCGATCGTGATGTCGTCCGGGTCGTCGTAGAGGTCCGCGTCGATCGCGATGGCGCCGACCGAAGCGACATTCTCGAACGTGAACCGCAGGCGCCAATCGCCGGACGCGCCGTCGGGCGACGTCATCGCGGAAATCGCGCCCATGAGCCCGCCGTCGTACCGGTTGTCGTGGACGATCGCCCCGGCGCCGTCCTCGATCTCGATCCGGATGGAACCGCCCGTGATGCCCGCGATCGTGAGATTGGCCTGCCCGACGCCGCAGGACCACGTGTAGGCGTACGTGCCGTTCAAGATGGGGCCCATCGGGACCATCGTGAACGTGTTGGGACTGTTGACTGCGAGGGGAGGGAGGCCCGGAAAGACGATCTGGGCGCCCGGCAGCGCGCCGTCGCCCGTCCAGCAGCCCGCGAGGGGAATCGCAAGGCCGATCGCCAGGATCGCCCGGTGAATTCTCATGTGCATCCCCACCTTATCACCTCGGTGGGAACTCCTACGACGATTCGCGGATTCCGCCCGACGGAATCCGAAGTGCAACGTGCGAGGCGCCGGGTCCAATTCTGATTGCAGCCCGTGAGGTCGCGGCCTACAGTGACGGCATCATGACCAAACCGCCCGCGGCGTCCGGTCCCGCCCTCGCCCGCCGCGCCCTCGCCGTGGGGGAATCCGTCACCCTCGCCGTGGCGGAGAAGGCCGCCCGCCTGAGGGCCCAGGGCATCGACATCCTCTCCTTCGCGGCCGGCGAGCCCGACTTCGACACGCCCGAATTCATCAAGAAAGCGGCGATCGAGGGCCTGGCGAAGGGCCACACGAAGTACACGCCCTCCTCGGGGATCGCCCCCCTCCGCGCCGCCGTCGCCGAAAAATTCCGCCGGGACCAGGGCCTGGACTACGACCCCACCCAGGTGCTCATCTCCTGCGGCGCGAAGCACGCCATCTACAACGCGCTCCACGCGATCCTCGACCCCGACGACGAGGCCGTCATCGCCGCGCCCTACTGGACGAGCTACCCCGAGATGGTGAAGACGACCGGCGCGCGCCCCGTCATCGCGCAGACCTCGGAGGCCGGCGGATTCAAGCTCACGCCCGCGGACCTCTCCGCCGCCATCACGCAGCGGACCAAGGTCTTCATCCACTGCAGCCCCGGCAATCCGACCGGCGCCGTCTACACCCGGGCGGAGCTGGAAGCCCTCGCCGGGGTCGCGGTCGATCGGGGCCTCTACGTCATCTCCGACGAGGTGTACGAGAAGCTGGTGTACGGGAACGCCACCCACGTCTCGATCGCCTCGCTGGGCCGGGAAATCGCGGACCTCACGATCGTCGTGAACAGCTGCTCGAAGACGTACGCGATGACGGGATGGCGCATCGGGTACTCGGCGGGGCCGGCCGACGTCATCGACGCGGCCGCCCGGATCCAGAGCCAGGCGACTTCCAACCCGAACTCCATCGCGCAGGACGCGGCGCTCGCCGCGCTGAAGAGCGACCACGCGTTCCTCCCGGGGTGGATCGCGGAGTACCGCAAGCGGCGCGACACCATCGTGGCGAAGCTCCGAGAGATCCCGGGGATCTCAGTGTCGGAGCCCGAGGGGGCGTTCTACGTCTTTCCGCGCGTGAGCGACCTCTACGGCCGTCCCCTCCGGGGCCGGACCTGCCGCTCCTCCGTGGAGATCGCCGAATTCCTCCTCGAGGAGGCCCGGGTCGCCGTCGTCCCCGGCGCGGGCTTCGGCAGCGACGACCACATCCGCATCTCCTATGCCACGTCGATGGAGAAGATCGTCAAGGGGATGTACCGGATGGCCGACGCCCTCTCCGATTTGAAATAGGCCTGGCGCTGAGCCGACAGCCATCAGCCCTCAGCCAGGCTGCAAGCGCGCTGAAAGCTGACGGATGA
>DATHFI010000213.1:0-5270 GCA_035490275.1 Planctomycetota bacterium | reverse complement strand
CGGTCTGGTTCGCGATGTTGTCGAGCACCTCGACGAGGAGGTCGGCCCCGACGCTCGCGAGATGGGCCTCGAACTCCGGTGTCGTGGCGTCCGGCGGGATCGGGACCCGGACGAGGCCGAGCACCGGGCCGGCGTCCATTTTCTCGATCACCTTGAGAACGCAGACGCCGCCTGTCGTCTCGCCCCGCAGGATGGCGCGCGCGACCGGGGCGGGGCCTCGAAAGCGCGGAAGAAGCGACGGGTGGATGTTCACGCAGTACCACCGGGGAAGCGACAGGATGTCGTTCGAGAGCTTCTGGCCGTAGGCGACCACGACGATGACGTCGGGGGAGAGCGCTCGCAGCTCGCGCAGGAACTCGTACTCGTTCACGTTCTCGGGCTGGAAGAGGTGGAGGCTCCTGGCGACGGCGACGTCCTTGACGGGGCTGGTCCGGACCTCGAGCCCCCGGCCCGCGGGGCGGTCGGGCTGGGTGACGACGGCCATGATCCGGTGGGGCGATCCCGAGAGTTTATCGAGGGCGGGAACGGCAAACTCCGACGTCCCCATGAAGACGAGGTTCATGGTGCCAGTTCCCAGATCCAAGATCCAAGATCCCAGTCTCCCGAAGTCTCAAGCGGCGAGCAGTCACAAGACTTGGAACTTCTCGAAACTCGCAACTTCGGAAAGCTGGGATCTGGGATCTGGAATCTGGAATCTCTCCCTGTATCAAATGACATGGGTTTCCTTGACCAAGTCCCCTTCCCTGAATCTTTCGTACCGGAGGGGACGGATATCGATCGAGGTCTTGCCAGTCGTGAGCAGCTCCGCCATGAGCTTTCCCGTCGCGGGGGCGTGCATCACGCCGTGGCCGCTGAACCCCGTGGCCAGGTAGAAATTCTTCAGGCCAGGCACGGCGCCGAGGATCGGGTGGTGGTCGGGCGTGACCTCGTACAAGCCGGCCCACTGGGTCTTGATCGTCGCGGTCTCGAGCCTCGGGATGCGGTGCATCGCGAGCTCGGCCATTTTCTCGATGAAGGGGTAGTCCACGTTCTGGTTGAAGCTCGGCGGCTCGTCGCGGTCGGCGAGTCCGACGAGGACCCCGCCGCTCTCCGAGTGGCAATAGACGCCCGTCGTGAAGTCGACGGTCATCGGGATGGGGTGGGGGAGGTCGGCGATCTTCTCCGTGACGAAGACTTGGCGGCGGACGGGCTGGACCGGGATCTCGATCCCGATCATGCGTCCGACCTGGCCTGAGAAAGCTCCGGCGGCGCAGACGACGCGCTTCGCCTGGATCTCGCCGCGCGAGGTCTTGAGTCCCGTGACAGCCCCGTTGGCGACGGTCACACCCGTGACGTTGGTCTGAAGCAGGTAGCGGACGCCGAGCGCGAGCCCCGCCTTGTGGTAGCCCATGACGTAGTCGGCGGGGGGCGCGTAGCCGTCGCGCTGGTGGAAGGTGCCGCCCACGACGTCGTCGACCCGGACGTAGGGGGCCCGCGCCTTCACTCCTTCGCGGTCCAGGATCTTCACGTCGAGCCCGCGGCTCCGCTGGAGTTCGACGTTCTTGCGGAAGGTCTCCATCTCCGCGGGGCGGGTCGCGATCCACAGGTAGCCCGCCTGGACGAAGTCGACCTGGATCCCGACGTCGCGGTGGAAGGACTCGAAGAGGTCGAGCGAGAGCTGGGAGAGGCGGATGTTGATGTCGCTGCCGAACTGGGCGCGGATGCCGCCGGCGGCCTTGGCGGTGGAGCCGAGGCCGGGGTTGATCTCGCGTTCGACGACCGCGACGTCGCGGCAGTCCGCCTTCGCGAGGCTCCAGGCGACGGCGGCGCCGACGATCCCGCCGCCGATGATGGCGACCTCGCACGAAATGTCTGGCATTGAGTTAGGGGTGAGCTTCCGGCGCCCAGATTCCAGATTCCAGTTCCCGAAGCCGCGAGCCGCGAGCAGCCGGGGACATGGACATCAGGTTAATCGATCCGGGGGTTCCGGACAAGAACCCCGGCGCCGCGGCGGGGTGATATCAAAATGATATCGAAATGATATCAAAACGATATCAGTGGGGAGGTGCGAGGTGCGGATGTCCAGAGTCGGCCCCCGCCCGCTGAATTTCTGGAGGTCGTCGAGCGGCGCTTTATCTCCCTTGGCTCGCTTTGCGAATTCATTTCGATTTCTCCCGGAGCGGCTCCAGCTCCGCTTCCAGGGCGACCGCCACCAGTGGGCCGGGATCCGATCTCAGAGGCTGGAGCACGAATAAGAGGGCTTGCCCCTGCGCGATCACGAATCGGCCGCCGATCCTGACCGTGGCGGCGACCGGCATCTGAAGGGGCCCGGCCCCGAGCGTGACGGCGCGGACCGCCCGGCTCTCGCGCGCCTCGAGGTTGACATCGATGAAAATCGTCTCGGACCCCGGGCCGTTCGGGACGCCCCTCATATGGATCGTCATTCCCGAGACGAGGACGGAGACCTTGGGCGTCCAACCATTCTCGCCCACTTCGTACCCCTCGATGTAGGGGGTGCTCTCCCGAATCATCAGGTAGCTTTCCTGACCCGTGAACATGGTGCAGTCGGGCGACCATAGCCCGGTGCTCACTTTCGAAACCAACGCCCGCAGCGCTTCGCCCTGAAAGAGTCCGGCGAGGCCGCCCTCGATCGGCGCGAGATTCTCGATCGTAGCCAGGAGCCCCTGTTGGATCGAAAAGATCTTGGCACGGCACCGGACCATGGTCTGGCGACTCGACTTCAGCGTGTCGATGAGCCGGTCAATCCGGTCCAGCACCGCCGGGGCGTGACGGACCACCAGTTCATCATGGTCGACATACAGCGCCCGTCTCGCGTCTTGATCCCATGTGCCCGGAGCGATGAGCGCTCGGATGACCCGGGCGGCATGAAGGGCGGCCGCGGTGGCGCGGTCGACGCTCTGGATCAGTGCCGCGGGCTTGCCTTGGTAGTCGTGGAAGTCAACGCGGCCCTGGCCGTCGGAGACGTCGTCAAAATACTCCTCCGGCTTGATCCGGTATCGCCGTGTCTCGGGCTCGCCGCCGGACTCGGCGACCTCGAAGGCGCTCGGGTCGGGGGTGAGTGGTCGGATCCGGATCTCGGGCCTGGGCGGAGGCGGCGCGGCGCAGGCGGCCGCGAGCAGGACCAGGACGATGCAGCAGCGTCTCATGGGGCCTCCTGAAGTTCAGGACGTCCGGCGGCGGGGTTTCTTTCCCTTTACTCGCGCGCGGGGGCGCTCCAGAATCCGGCTCATGAAGAAGATCGTTTCCTCGGACGGCGCCCCGAAGGCCATCGGGCCCTACTCGCAGGGCATCGACACGGGATCGCTGGTCTTTGTTTCCGGCCAGATCCCCTCCGATCCCGCCACCGGACAGATGGTCACGGGAGGTATCGCGGAACAGACGGAGCGGGTTCTCAAGAACGTCGAGGCGATCCTCGCCGGGTCGGGCCTGAACTTGAGTCACGTCGTCCGGACCACGGTCTACCTCGTCGACCTGGGCGAATTCGCCGCGATGAACGAGGTGTACGCGCGCCACTTCCCCAAGGACCCGCCCGCCCGCGCCACCGTCCAGGTGGCGGCCCTGCCTAAAGGCGCGCGCGTCGAAATCGACGCCATCGCCGCCCGGTGACGGCCGCTTGAAACTGGGCGCCCCTCGTTGGCTGTGGTATTATCTGAAAGGGTCGCGGCGGACCATTTTGCTTGTGATTCCTCGGATGCCGTCCGCATCCGCGGAATCATCGGCAAATAACCCCGCCCGATCCGCGTGAATGGATCGTCGTCCGACCGTCGATGAAGTTCTCGACCACCTCGAGAAAGTGACCGGCCACCGCTTCGCGCGGCCCGAGCTCGCCCTCGAAGCGGTCACCCACTCCTCGGCGCGGGACAAGGACCACCCCTGCAACGAGCGCCTCGAGTTCCTCGGCGACTCCATCCTCGGCCACGTGGTCAGCGAACACCTCTACCACTCTTTCCCGGGCGGCGAGGAGGGGGAGCTCTCGACGATGAAATCGATCATCGTCAGCGCCAAGACGCTCTCGGCCCGCGGGGCGGAGCTCGGCTTCGAGAGGATCGTCATCCTCGGGCGCGGCCTGACCGAGAAGAAGTCGCTCCCCCGGTCGATCCTCTGCAACATCTTCGAGGCCGTCGTGGCGGCGCTCTACATCGACGCGGGGTACGACGCCGCGCGGAGCTTCATCCTGAGCCAGGTCGAGGCCAAGACCGACCAGATCCGCAAGGACGAGCACGAGAAGAACTACAAGTCGCTCCTGCAGGACCACTCGCAGCGCGCCCACGCCGTGGTGCCGCTCTACCGGGTCCTCAAGGAGACCGGGCCCGATCACCGGAAAATGTTCGCGGTCTCGGTCGAGATCGACGACCGGACGTACGGCCCCGCGTGGGGGGCCAACAAGAAGGACGCCGAGCAGCGGGCCGCCCGCGTGGCGCTCGCGGCGCTCGGCCTGATCCCGCGGAACGAGGACGCGGAGGAATCAGCGGACCCCGGGGGCCCGGAGTAGTCGACCCCGTGATCCGTTGACGCCTTCCGATCCCGTCACCGCCGCCGCCGCCGCTGAACCGTTGAAGCGCGCCGCGGCCAGACTCGCCGCAGGGGCCCCCGTGGCCGCCGGCGGCGTTTGGGGGTCATCGTACGCCCTGATCGCGGCCGCCCTGGAGCCGACGCTCGGGCCGTTCATCCTCATCCTGGCCGACGCCGCGGCGGCGGAGGCCGCGGCGGACGATCTCGCCTGCTTCCGAGGCTCGCCGCCGGTCCTCTTCCCCGAAGCGGACGCCACGCCGATGTCGTTCGCGGACCGCCTCCGGGCGGCGCGGCGCCTCGCGTCGGGGGAGACACGGGCCGTCGTCGCCTCGGCCCGCGCCTTCCTCCAGCCGCTGCCGTCGCCTCAAACCGCCGAGCGGACCCGCCTCCGGCTCCGCCCCGGCGACCGGCTCGACCTCGACGAGTTCGCGCATCGGCTCGCCGACAGCCGGTACGAGCGCACCCATGCGGTCGAGATGCCGGGCGAGTTCGCGATCCGCGGGGGCATCATCGATCTCTTCCCCTTCACGGCCGACGAGCCCGCGCGCCTGGAGTTGGTGGGGTCGGAGATCGAATCGATCCGCTCGTTCCGCGTCGATGACCAGCACTCCACGGGCGACCTGCCGGAGCTCGAATTCAGTCTCGTTCCCGGCGGCGACGGCGCGGCGGAGGAGGCGCTTCTCTCGGACTGGCTACCCAAGGGCGGGTGGATCGCGGTGCGGGAGGCGGGCGACATCAAGGACGACGCCCTGAACAAG
>DATHFI010000212.1:0-5333 GCA_035490275.1 Planctomycetota bacterium | reverse complement strand
GGCTTCGTCGCCGGTTCGCGCGAACTTGTCCGGTTGCTCGAATCGCGCGCCAGGTCGTTCATCTACACGACGGCGGCGCCGTCGGCGGTGGCCGCGGCGGGGAGGGCGGCCATTGGACTGGTGAAAGCCGCGGGCGAAGCGCGAGGGCGCGTGATCGGACTCGGTGCACGACTCGCCCGGGGAGTCCGCGCCTTGGGTTATCGCGTCCGTGAATCCCCCGCGCCCTTTTTGCCCGTCGTGCTGGGGTCCGAAGAAAAAGCGCTGGCCGCCGCCGGGAATCTCTGGGAATCGGGATTCCTCGTCCCGGCGATTCGTCCGCCGACGGTGCCGAAGGGGACCTGCCGGTTGCGCGTGTCGGTCACCGCGCTTCACGAAGAGGAACACGTCGATGCCTTCCTCGCGGCGCTCGCCAGAATCTAGCTTCAGGCTTCGAGCTTCGAGCTTCGAGCCACGCGCCGAGGCTGGGATCTGGAATCTGGGAGCTGGAAACTGCGGACAGAATAAACTCTCATGAAATCTCGCACGAAGTCCGCAGCATGGCGGGCCCGGGATCGCAAGGTCCTCTGGCATCCTTTCACCCAGCACGCCGCCTGGGACGCCGAGGATTTTCCGGTGATCGAGCGGGCCGAGGGCTCGTGGCTCGTCGACCTCGAAGGCCGCCGATATCTCGACGGCGTTTCCTCCATGTGGTGCACGTCGCTCGGCCATCGAAATCCCAGGATCACGCGCGCGATCGTCCGTCAGCTCCGAAAGCTCGACCATGCCACCTTTCTCGGGCTCACTCACCCGCCGGCGATCGAACTGGCCGAAAAGCTCCTCGCGCGGGCGCCTCGAGGCCTGAGCCGCGTTTTCTATTCGGACAACGGGTCGACCGCGATGGAGATCGCCTTGAAGATGGCGGTCCAGTTTTGGGGGCAGAACGGCCGCCCCGAACGGACGAAGTTCGTCGCGCTGACCGAGGCGTATCACGGCGACACGGTGGGGGCGATGAGCATTGGCGGCGTCGATCCGTTTCTCAACGCTTATCGCCCGCTCCTATTTCCGACGCTCCGCGCGCCCACGACCTATAGCTACCGATGCACGAAGGCCTCGACGCCCGGGGGATGCGCCGCCCACTGCGTCGAGGATCTCGCCGCGATCCTCGAGAAGCATGCGAACGAAGTCGCCGGGGTGGTGATGGAGCCCGGAGTCCAGGGCGCCGGCGGGATGATCGTGCAGCCTCCCGGCTTCGTGAAGTCCGTGGAAGAGCTCTGCCGGAAACACGACATCTTCCTCATTCTCGACGAAGTCATGACGGGATTCGGCCGCACGGGAACGATGTTCGCCTGCGAGCACGACGGCGTGCGCCCCGACCTCATGGCCGTTTCCAAGGGTCTGACCGGAGGATTTCTACCTCTCGCGGCGACCCTGGCGACGGAGCGCATCTACCGGGGATTTCTCGGGGAGACCCGGGAGCGCCGGGCGCTATACCACGGGCACACGTACACCGGGAATCCCCTCGGTTGTTCGGCGGCCCTGGCCGCGCTCGAAGCGTTCGACAAGGAACGCGTCCTGGAGCGGCTTCCCGCGAAGATCGAGGCGCTTCGGTCGGGACTGGCGCCGCTCGCCCGCCATGAGCGGGTGGGGGAGATCCGACAGCTCGGTCTGCTGGCGGGGATCGAACTCGTGAAGGACAAGTCGACCCGGGAATCGTTTCGTTATGAAGATCGGACCGGCCACCACGTGATTCTGGAGGCGCGCCGCCGGGGCGCAATCCTACGGCCGCTGGGGGATGTCATTGTCCTTATGCCACCCTTGACGTCGACCCTCGGCGAAATCCGCCGGCTCACGAAGGTGGTCCGGGACTCTATCCACGCCGTCCTGGGCTGATCTACTTCCCGAGTGCTGAGCGGAAAAATCCTCGGCGCCATGCCGCTTCGACCGCATCCACGTCCGCCCCCAGTTCGCGCGCGGTCGCTAACTCCAGGCGCGAGAGGTCGTGGCGTCCCTCGAGAAAGAACCACATCGCGGCGGCCGCGCAGGAGGCGCCGGCCTGGTCGGGAATGACCTCGCGACCAAACCCGAAGATGAGGATCTGGTCGGGATGCAAGGACTCGAAGGGAACGTCGCCTGGCGACGGCTCGATCCGGAGAGTGGTCGCGTTCTCCTGGATGCGCTTCAGGGTTCCGCGAATGAATTTGCCATCCGAGGTGAGGAGCGTGATTTCCTGGTTCAGCCGCGCCTTGAGGTTCTTCTGGATCGCTTCCCAGAAGGCGCCCGCCGCCGCCACCACGGCGCGGTCGCCGGCGAGTCGATCCCGGCACCCGGCCAACGCGGGATCCTTGACGGCCAGGTCGAGCTCGCTCAGCACCTCGGCGTAGGCCCGTTCCTTCAGCCGCTTCAGCAGGCGGTGGGCGCGATTGCCGAACGCATTCTGCGCGGCCTCCGTCGCTTCCGCGGTCTTCCTTGCCTCCCCGGCGCGGCGGTACTCGTCGAGATTGGCCAGGTCGCGCGCGGCCCCCTCGCGAACCTCCGACGTGGAACGCTCCGAGGCGGATTTCAGGAGCGCGGAGGCTTCGTCAAAAGCGCCTCGCTTGGCCGATTCCCGGGCGGTTTTCACGGCCTCGCTGTACAGCCGCCTCGCCTCGTTCTCCATGAACGCGATCTCCGCCGTCGCGCGCCGCTTGAGGATTTCCTAGGTCGCGGTGGAGAGATAGGCGCGAAGACCCGCCACGGCGTCCCCGAACCGGCCCTCCTTCCGGAGCTTGAGCGCCGCCTCTTGTGGAACCTGGAATTCCCGATGGAGCGCCTCCATGAGCGAGGCTTCCAGCTCCACGCACTTCGAGGCGGCCCGGCGACCGGATGTCGTGAAGGGATGGCGCACGCACACGTCATGAAAGCCGGAGAGGACCAGGTCGGGGCGGTCCGCCTGTGCCTTTTCGAGGCGCTGGGCCTCCTCGAAAAGGGCCTGGGCGTTCGCTTCGGGCGTGGCTTCGAGAGGCTCCGATTGCTTCTTTTCGGGAGTCGTTCCGGAGCCATGAGCAGCGGGAGGAGTACTTGGAACCGGCGGAGGCGGCGCCGAAGACCCCCCACAGCCGCCCATGAAGAGGGCGGCCGCGACCAGAGTCAGAATCCCGCCTTCAATTCGCCGCATCAATCCCTCGGATCGGGAAGCCGGCGCTCGAAAATCCTGAATTCGTCGGCTCCCACCGGAAAGTCCTTCTTTTCCTGTTCCTTCCAGAACTCCTTTTCGTCCTCATCCACGTACCTGCGATTCCGCGCCCACCACTTCTGGAGCTCGTCGATGCCGTCGACCTCCTCCTCCGTAATCCGCTTGGCGAGGGCCTGGGCCTGGCGCTTGATCGCCGAATTCGGATCTCCCATCAACTCGACGAGGAGGGGCACGGAGGCCTTGCCCAGCGATTCGATCGCGAAGATCGAGACCCTGAAGAGGTCGGGCGATCCGCCCGCCCCGGCGGCCGGCACGAGCGTCATTTTCAAGAGGGGAAGGGCCGCCCTGTCCCGGAGGACGCCGAGCTGGCGCACGACTTCGGCCCGGGCCGCGACGTCCTTCGACTTCACCAGGGCTTCGCGCAGCACCTCGATCGATCGGGGACGGAATTTCCGGAACGCCGATGCGAACGCCACGCGGACCTGGATGTGCGTCGGCGGCCGAGTCCGGAAACATTCCCCAAGGAAATCACATGCCGCCCGCGAGGGAAGCCGCCGCCCCAGGTGGATGATCGCGATCCTCCGGTTCAGTTCATCCTCTCCGAGCATCCAGGCGAACTCGGACTTCAGATGCGGTTCCACGTCGAGGCGCGCGATCGCCTCCACGAGGGCCGCCAAGACGTCGCGATCCGACTCTTTCTGCATGACCTTCGAAAGCGCGGGAAGGGCGTGAGGGGCCGGAGGACTCGTGAGCTTGCGGGCCGCCAGGACTCGGGCCTCGGGCTCGGTCGAGGCCAGCTCGCCGATCATGGCGACCTGGCCGGTCCCGAGGGCCTCCTTGACCTCCGTCGGGTCCGGGGTCGTCGACGGAAATTTGACCTCCAGGCCGAGGCTGTCGAGGGGAACCGGTTCGATCGGATCGTCGAGCGATCCCTCCGCGGTGGCCGTGGCGCCCTTCGCGTCGCGCACGAGGCGCATCAACTGCGGGAGCTGGCGCATCAGCTCAATCAATTCCGCGCGTTCCGTGGCCGAAGTGTGGCCCTCGAGGATCTGGATCAGGTCGCGCGTCTCCCGGCAGATGTCGAGGCTCACCGCGAGCAGGCGACGCCGCAGGGGATCGTGGTCCGGCTTGGCGGTCGCCTCCTCGAACAGCTTCTTCGCCTGGCCCAACCGGGAGGCCGCCTCGCGGCGCGCATCGGGATAGGTTTCGAAGATCGCGACCACGGTCTGCGCGGGAAGACGGACCGGTCCGTCCGCCGTCGCGACCACAACCACCGCGCCTTCACGCGTGACGGTACCCTCGAGGATTTTTCCGTCCCGGGTGACGACCGTGCGGGTTCCGCCGCTTCCCAGCGCGAGCAGGAAGGCCACGAACCACAGCCGGCGCATCATGACTTCACCGGTCCGCCCAGTTTCTTTCGAAGCAGTTCTTCGACGGCGGGAGCCTTGACGCGGCCCTTCGTCACCTTCATCACCTGTCCGACGAGGAATTTGATCGTGGCGTCCTTGCCGCCCCGGAAATCGGCGACCGCCTTGGGGTTCGCCGCGATCGCGGCGTCCACGGCTCGCTCGATGGCTCCGGAGTCCGTGACCGTTCCGAGGCCGCGCTCTCGCACCAGGTCGGCGGGGGCGCGTCCGGTCTCGGCCGTCAACGCGAGCAGATTCTTGGCGGAGGCGACCGTCACCACCCCCGCGTCGATCAAGCCGAGGATCTCCACGAGCGCGGACGGGGTGAGCTTCGACGCCTCGAGCGTGAGATTCTTTTCATTGAGGACCCGGGCGACTTCGTTGACGACCCAGTTGGCGACGGTCTTCGCCTTCCCCGTGGCGCGCGCGCACTGCTCGAAGAACTCCGCGATCGCCCGTTCGGAGGAAAGAATGTCCGCTTCGCTTTCGCCGAGGCCGTAGTCCCGCAGGAACCGCTCGCGCTTCGCCTCGGGCATCTCGGGCAGCGCCCGCCGGACCGCCTCGATCTCCTCCGGAGTGATGCGGAGTGGCGGCAGGTCTGGCTCCGGGAAATAGCGGTAGTCGACGGCGCCTTCCTTGACCCGCATGACGCGCGTCTCGTTCCTCTCCGGATCGAAGAGGAGCGTCGCCTGGACGACGGCCCGGCCCGCCTCGACCTCGGCGACGTGGCGCCGGAACTCCGTTTCGATCGCCTTCTGGACGAAGCGGAAGGAGTT
>DATHFI010000211.1:0-3699 GCA_035490275.1 Planctomycetota bacterium | reverse complement strand
TCGATCACGCGTGCCTGGGCCCCGGTCAAGGTGAAGGGAAAGCGCCGGTGGATCCGGCCATCCAGCGAATCGTCGATCCGGAGAGCCTTTCCAACCTTGGCCTTCCGGACTCCGAGCTTCCGGAGGGCCAGCATCAGCTCGTAGATGTAGAACTCGTCGTAGGCCAGCCGCCGCCGCGCCCGCTCCTTCTCCTCCTCGTCCGCCGGAAAATGGATCGCGCGGAGCGCATCGCCGATCTCCGCGAGGCCGCGCCGGCGCCGTGCTTCCGCCGGGAGCGTTTCGGGGACCGCGGCCGCGAACTCCTTCACCGTCTCGTGAATGAGCCTTCGAAGCGCCTTCCGGCCCACGCCCTCGACGGGGCGGTACGCGGGCACCAGCCCCAGTGCGTGGATGGGTTCGTAGTCCTCACCTCCGATGATCTCGTACTCGTCGGGCCGGATCTGGAGGGTGCGGAAGACCTCGACCTTCCCGGAGACGATGACCACATCGCCGGCCTGGAAGGCGCTCTCGAGGAATCTCCGTCCGAACCACACCGCCTCGATCCGTCCCGTCTCGTCGGCGAGGGACAGTCGGAAAAGGGTGAGGCCCCGTTTCGAGGTGCGCTCGGTGCGCATCGACTGGACGACTCCCTGGAGCGTCTCCACCTCGCCCGGGCGCGCCTCCGCGATCTTCCGGAAGGAGCGCCGATCGTAATGGCGCCTCGGGTACCAGGTGAGGAGGTCGTAGACGGTCGTGAGCCCCGCTTTCGCGAGGCCTTCGGCGCGCCTGGGACCGACCCCCTTCAGAAATTGCAGGGGGGAGGAGAGCCGCTCCAGCGCGGACGCGGTCGCGGTCACGGATCAGGGCTTCCTGGGGATTTTCAGGTCGTTGAGGGCCTGGAGAATCGGCTCGAGTTCCCGCTCGTGGTAGAGCGCGGCCTCGGCGAGCGTCTCCTTCTCCGAAGCGACGCACCACTCGCGCTTCGGCGTGCGTCCGGGGCACTTCAGGCCGAGGGCCCTGAAAGCCTCGACGACCCGCGCGTCCAGGTCCATCGCCTCGGCGATGTTCGTCCGCGCCGTGAAGACGACGAATTCACCGCTCACGCGCCCCCCTCCTGCGCCCGCTTTCGGAGCGCCTTCGGGAGGTTCGCGGAATCCCCGAGCGACCGGAGGATCGGGCGGGCCTGCCGGATCCAGTTCGCGTGCTCGAGGAGCAGTTCCACGATCCGTTCGCGCCGGCGCTCGCTCTCCGCGCGGTTCGCGGCGAGGCGGCGGTTTCCGGCGACCCGGCCGAGCGATTCGATCAGGATCCGCTGGTCCTCGCGCTCCTGGTACTCGCGACGCTCGAGAAAGGCGAGAACTTCCCCGACGAAGCCCTCGAGCGATTCGACGTACGAGGCCTCGTCCTCGTCGGCGCGGGCGAAAACCTCCGACAGGATCTGGACGGTCCCCAGGTTCCGGAGATTGCCCCGGAGAGCGTTCACGAGCAGTTTGCGTTCCTCCGGCCCGGCCCCCGGCGCCGAGGCGAACGCGCCCAGCACCTCGCCCAGCTGGACGACATTGCCCGGGGCCCAGATCTCCCGGTATTCCGTGACGGCCGCGTACCGCTCCCGCAGGCGCTCCGCCAGGCGGCGACGGACCCCGGGCGCCACGCGCCCCGCCTCCGAAATGCGACGCAACCCCGCCAGGAGCTCCGGAATCAGGTCGGTATAGACCGTGGTCTGCGCCCCGACGAAGAGTTGCGTCCCCTCTTTCCCGCGGGTCTCGTTGACCTCGACGTCGGGCATCGGGGAGTCGAGGAGGTCCATGAACTTGAGCGCGGTCTCGGAGGCGCGGCCGGGGTCGCACGCCGGGGCGGAGGCGAGCCAGCCGAGCGCGGCGACGAGGTCGAAGCTGTACGGCACCTTTCCCACCCGGGCGCCGAAGTCGGAGAGCATCTCCGCGACGAGCGACGCGGGCGCCAGGGGACCGTGCGCCGCCCGTCCGGCGCACCGGATGACCAGCCCCACGGGAATCCGTTCCCCCGCCTCCCGCGACCGGAGAAACTCCGCGATCCGGACGACCGTGTCCCGATCCTCGCGCTCCTCCTCCGCCAGCTCCGCGAGAAGCCGCGCCGCCTCGTCCCGCTCGACTTGATGGGGCGACTTCTTCACCGCCTGGACGAGCGCCCCTTCCGCGGCCCGGCCGATCCGCCGGATCGCCCCGGCCGTGAGGGTGTGGATCCGCTCCGCCCGGAAGGCGTGGAGATTGAGGATGAAATCGGCCGCCAATTTTCTCTTGAGGGCCGGATCGAGGTCCGGATGCGAGCAAAGGCGGGCTTCGATGATGCCGGTGCGGAGCGCCCGGCTCCCCTCGCGGAGCGCCTGGAGGAAATACTCCGCCGTCCGGTTCCTCAGCTTCGCGTTCACGTCGGGTCCCGAGGCGACGGAGTCGAGCACCGGAAGGAGAAGCACCCGGGCCTCCTCCTTGAGGGCCGGCACGGTCTCGAGGAGCGCCTCGAGGGCGGCGTCTCCGCGCAGGCGCAGGGCGTCGGCGACCCGGCGCGACTCCAGGTCTTCGAGCGGCCGCGCCGAAAGGTCCTGCGCGGCGATCCGGCAAAGCGTCCGCTCCAGGTCCTTGGGAAGCTCCATGGAGAAGAGGGCTTCCAGGAAGAAAGCCCGGAGAACCCTGTCGCCTGTGCCCTCAGCCTCCTTCCAGAGGATCGAGGGAGCTTCGGGGTTCTTGACGGCGCCGATGCCATCCAGGAGGACCCGTGCCTGCGAGGCGAGCGCCGCAAAATCCTCCGCGAGGATCCGCACGAGATGCCGGGCGAGGGCCGCGAGCAATTCCGCGCGCGAGGCGACCGGCTCCGCGAAGGCGGAGAGCGCGGCCAGGGTCTCCTTCAGAACCGCGGAGTCTTTTTCAAATTCGAGCGTGGAGACGAGCGCCGCCATGGCCACGGAGCGTTCCGCCGGTCCGATCCGGCGGCCGAGGAGCGCGATCTTCCGGAGCGCGATCTCCTTCTGCCGCGCGCTTCCGGAGGCCGCGGTCTTGAGCCCCTCCGCGAGTTCCGCATCGAGACCCATCGAGGCGAGGACTTCGGCCGCCTCGCGCCGGACCTCGGGAGCGGGGTCGGCGACCGCGCGAAGCGCCAGCACCCCCTTCTCCTCGTGGCTCAGCGGAGCCAGGGCGATCCGCCTCAGGGCCTCGACCTTGGCCGAGGCGTCGACCGCGGTCAGGATCACGAGCTTGAGGCGGGAGATCTCCTCGGCTGGAAAGGCCTGCCGCGATTCGCGCGCGTCGAGGGCCCCCGTGGGCAACCGCCGGGGAACCTGGGCGGGCAATCTCGCCGGCGGCCCGTCGCCGACGGATTCCGCCTGCACCTCCTCATCGAGGCAGAGGACCCCGTTCACGACCGAAAGCGCTTTCGCGACGGCCCCGAGGCGGCGGAGTCGGGTCTTGTCGAGCTTGGCCGCGCGGTCCAGGAGACCGGGCGACAGGAGGAATTCGGCCGTTTTCGGGGAGCGGACCGCCTCCTCGATCAGGGCGCCGCTCACCCCCAGCCCGCGGGAGCGGAGGGCGAGGATGCGGACCGCCAGCCGCTCGGGGATCCCGTAGCGGGTGATCAGCTCCTCCTTCGAGGCCCGGACCGATTCGATCATCGAGCATATCTTAACAGGCAGCCGAGGTGACAGGGGCCGTTTCCAGGTCCCATCCCCCGACATTGAACGTTGAACCTTGG
>DATHFI010000210.1:0-2147 GCA_035490275.1 Planctomycetota bacterium | reverse complement strand
GCTGGACCGGGTCCTGGCCCGGCCGGAGATCGCCTCCGCGGCGCGGCCCTGGCTCGAGGAAAAAGGGTTCCGCGTCGTCACGGGGTTCGCGCCCTCCTCGGTGGAGGCCGGCATCCTCCGCTCGAAGGGTGGCGAGGGGATCGAATTCGACCTCCTCGTCATGGTGCCGCCCCATGCGGGCGCGCCGTTCCTGAGAAACTCGCCGATCGCCGGGCCGCTGGGGTTCGTGCCGGCCGACCCGAATACGCTGCGGGTACGCGACCGGGTCTACGCGATCGGGGACGCGACGGACCTCGCGGTTCCCAAGACCGGGGTCGCGGCGCAGGAGCAGGCGCCCGTGGCGGCGGCCAACATCCAGGCGGAAATCGACGGCCGCGAGCCGTCGAACCGGTACGACGGCCACGTGATGTGTTTCATGGAGACGGGGGATCGCGCCGCGGCCCGCATCGAGTTCGACTACGTTCACGCGCCGCGCCCCCTCGAGCGCGCGCCGCACCACCATCACCACAAGTCGATGCTCCACCAGTTCTACTTCAAGACGCTGCCGTTGAAGTGAAGGTCAAGCGCCTCCCGGAGGATTTCACGGTCGAGGAGCGGACGGAGTTCCGCCCCGGCCGCGGGCCCTTCGCCCTCTACACGCTGACGAAAAGATCGCTCGGGACGCCCGAGGCGCTCGAGGCGGTCGCCCGGCGGTGGAACCTCCCGCGCGAGGTCATCTCGTTCGGCGGCCTCAAGGACCGGCACGCCCTGACGACGCAGTGGATCACCATCCGCGGCGGACCGCCCCGGGGCCTGAAGCAAACGAACCTGGAACTGAAGTATGCCGGCCAGGCGGCACGGCCCTTCGGACCGAAGGACATCGTCGGGAACCGCTTCCGGATCGTCCTGCGCGACTTCTCGCGCGAGGGGGAGGAGACGGCGCGGCGGGCGCTCGCGGAGCTCGCCCGCGATCCGGTCCCCAACTACTTCGACGACCAGCGGTTCGGATCGCTCGGCCCGTCGGGCGAGTTCGTCGGGCGCGCCTGGTGCGAGCAGAAGTACGAGCGCGCGGTCTGGCTGGCGCTCGCGGAGGAGAACGAGCACGACCGCCCCGAGGACCGCGACGAGAAGAAGATCCTGCGCGACCGGTGGGGCGACTGGCCCGCGTGCAAGGCGGCGCTCTCGAAGTCGCACCGCCGGAGCATCGTGACCTTCCTCGCCGACCGGCCCGGCGATTTCCGGGGCGCGCTCGCGCGGATCCACGCCGATCTCCGCGGCCTCTACCTCTCCTCCTTCCAGAGTTTCCTGTGGAACCGCCTCCTCTCCTCGATGATCGGCGAGACATGCGGTCCCGGCCGGACGTTCCAGGTCGACCTCAAGGCGGGTCCGGTCCTTTTCTATCGAGAACTCGACCCGAAGGCGCGCCAGGCGCTCGCCTCCGCCACGATCCCGCTTCCTTCGGCGCGGGCGCGGATCGCCGACGACGCGATGCGCCGGCGCGTGGAGGCGTCGCTCCAGGAGATCGGGCTTGATCTGAAGTCGCTGAGAATCCGCCATCCGCGGGAGAACTTCTTCTCACGCGGGGAGCGGGCGGCGACATTTGCTCCGGCGGGGCTCGCGAGGTCGTGGGAGGCGGACGATCTCTACCCGGGTCGGCGCAGGTTGGAGCTCAAGTTCGACCTGCCCCGGGGCTCGTACGCCACGATTCTGGTCAAGCGGATCACCCCCGCGTTATGATTCGCTTGAACCATGGTCACGTTCGTGCTGGCCGTCGAGATTGAGATTCACCAGGCCCGGGAATCGGTCCAGATCGTTCTGGGATGCCTGGCCCTGGTCCTTCTGGCCGGAATGATCGCGGGTGTCCTGGTTTGCGCCCGACGCCTGAGGCGACCCACGGCCAACAGGAAATCACACGTCGCCTTTATCCTGCTGGTGTCCGGCTGGCTCCTGTACGGCGCCGCCGCCTCCCTCATCAAGTACACGAAGCTGAGTGCCGTATGGGCGCTTCCGGCGGTCGGCCTTTTCTTCATTTCCACTCTCGGGTCGATCGTGGTGGCCATCCTGGGTCTTTCCGAAATGCGGCGCGACCGGGGTCGGTACCGGGAAGGGAAGGGTCCGGCCATCACGACCCTGGTCTTGGGCGGGCTCCTGATCTGCGCCTTGCTCGG
>DATHFI010000209.1:0-5923 GCA_035490275.1 Planctomycetota bacterium | reverse complement strand
CTTGAAGCCCGTGAGATTCTCCAAGTGTCCGCACGGTTCGCAGAGACGCCGACCCACGAGGACCGCCTCGCCGATCCGGAATTCGCGCCCCACGAGATGATTGAGCGCGACTCCGCGCGTCACTAGGTTCCGGCGCGCCTCCCCGGGGGCGATTTTGATCCCGTAGTCCCGTTCCAGGGCGTCGATCGCTTCCGCCTCGATCAGCGTGACTTCCCGGCCCGCCTTCGTTTTTCCAGATCCGGCCGCGGCGAAGTTGCGATCCCCTTCGAGCCCACGGCCCGCCACCGCTCGCACCTGGGGGATCGATTTCACCGGTCCGCCCGGCTCCTCGGTGACGTGGATGGAAACGATGCTCATGTCGGGATTGTAACTCCGGGAGGCCGGCGGATATTCACGCCGATTCGACGATCTCGAGGGCTCCGAGTTTCGCGATCGGCTCGCCTTCGTGGCCGCGGAAGGTCGCCTCGACGCGCCTGAGGAGCGGCACGGGAAGGTTCGCGATGGCGGAGCGCCAGTCCCGGCCCTGATAGGTCACGATGATTGCGAGCTTCGCCGGTTCGCCCTTGGTGGCCGGGTAGACCTTGCAGCCCTTGAGCGTGGCGGGCTGCGGTTTCGCCGGGATCACGTCGCTGCTGTAGGATTCGCTGAGGGGGGGCGGCCAGCCTTCGAGGTCGCGGATGCGCATGGGCCGGGTCCTTGGAGAATCTACCGCACCCGGCCCCTACTTCCAGGTGATGGACAGATGCTAAGCCCCCTGGCGGCGCGGGTCAAGCCTCCCATGGCACGCGCAGGAGGTCGGGACATCACGGATTCGGCCTTGCCCGACTCCGGCCTTGATCCCTATGCTGATTGGTCGCAGCTCCGCCCGGGCTTGATCGGATCCGCGAAGGCGGGGACGCAAGGAGGATCGCTATGGCGGTGCAACTGCCGTGGGTGACAACGGGGTTCGGATTCGAGGGATGCCGGATCGCCCGGAGTTGCGGCGTCGTTCGCGGGATCACCGTGAGGTCGCGAAGCATCATCGGGAACTTCGGCGCCTCCCTGCAGACGATCTTCGGGGGCAACATCACGATCTACACCTCGCTATGCGAGAAGGCCCGTGAGGAGGCCTTTCAGATCATGCTGCGCCACGCCGGCGAGGTGGGGGCGAACGCCATCATCGGCATGAGGTACGACGCCAACGAGGTGACGCCCGGCGTGACCGAGGTGCTGGCCTACGGCACGGCCGTGGTGGTCGAGCCCGTGACCCCCTGAGGCCGGATTCATCACCTCTTGAGCCGGTACGCCGTCGGGTGCTTGGGTTGATACAGGCCGAGGCTCCCGCCGCCGGGGACCTCGAGCGTCGTGAGCGAGCCCCACTCCAGCTCCCGGACCGGCCCGGTGAACTTCACCCCCTTTTTCTTCAGCGCGCTCATTGTTTTCTTCAGGTCGTCACACATCATGAAGAGTTGATGCTTGCCGCTGTCTCCGGGCCCGGCCGGGTGGATTCCAATCTCCGCCGGGGGGAGCGCGAAGATCAGCCATCCTCCGCCGGCATCGACCGACCGCAAGCCCAGCGCCTTGCGGAAGAATTTCCGCGCCGCCTCCGCGTCCTTCGCATAGAGGATCGCGTGAACGCTGGTGATCATGGCTCTTCCTCCGAGAGTGGGACGCTCCGCGGAATCTCTCCCGGAGCGACGATCTTAACCGGCGACCGTAGGTGGTGCCTCAGTTTCCAGTTCCCTGATCCCAGATCCCGGTTCCCGAAGTTCCGAGTTGCGAGCCGGAGGCGAGGAGCGCGTGTGAGGACCATCCGCGTGAATCCCCGCTACGGAACTTGAGACTGGAAACTTCCGAAAGCTGGGATCTGGAGTCTGGAATCCCGAAACTGACGCCCTACCCGATCGCTACACCTCGAGGATTTCCCCCGCCGGGACGCGCTCGCGGGTCGTCAGCGTGAAGAGGACCAGGTCCGCGATCGGCAGCACCACGTTGAGATTCCGGTCGTGGTGCCGGTGGTGGATGAGGTGATGGCGCTTCAGCCACCGGTACGCCCCCAGCTTCTCGAAGAAGCGGCCCTTCGGCACGTGGAAAGCCCAGTGGAGCGCGTCGAAGGTCCCCAGGTACATGAGGACCGCCACCGACCCGGAGAGCGCGAGCGGGAAGCCCGTCGTCAATTCGACCGCGAGGAAGAGCGGGAGGTTGACCAGGAGGAGGATGAGATAGTCCCGCGGCGTGAAGGTGACGTGGTCGAGCATTTCCTGGTTCTGCGCGTGATAGGTTTCGTCCGCCCTGAAAATGCGGTGGTGCAGCAGCGTGTGAAGCTCATACGGGTAGCGGACCAGCGGGGCGGGGCGATGCATCACGAAGCGATGCAGGGTCCACTCGAAGAAGCTGCCATAGATGACGACACCGACGAAGCCGACCGCGTAAACCCACCAGAGATCATACATCAGGGGCCGCCCTGCCGAAGGCCGGCGGGCGCGAGGCCGATCGGCCGTTCAATCACATTCATGCGGTCTCCGTAATTCGAACATCGTGCCATTCAACGTCGAAGGACGGCGAGCCCCGGGGACGAATCATCCGCGATTGGGTTCCGGGGAGCTCGGCGGCCCTTGGGTCGCGGGGTGGCGGATGGAACCTGGGGCGTCCACGGTTTCCCGGCGCCGCTCGCTGGGCAGGAACAGACCGGTGTTGTCCTGGCCCAGCAGTCCTTCCTTGCGGAGACGCCTCCGCTCCGCCTTCAACTCCCTCTTCCGGACTTTCTGAGCCTCGCGGCGCCGCTTCTCGGGGGTTTCAGACATTCACGGGGTCCCGAAAATTCACAGGGCTCCAATCGAAGCGACATCCATTATAGGCCTTTATCGGCTCCACGGGAAGCGTCAATGATGCGAATCGCCTACTTCGCCCCCTTCCGCGTGTAAGTGATCGTGAAGTACGTCATTTCCTTGCCGTCCGGCCCGGGGCCGTACATCGTCATGACGGAGTGGTCCTTGTCCTTCTTCTCGTGGACCGACCGCGTCTTCTCCACCGTGTCCGACGGGCCATGCTTCCCTTCCCAGTTCATGGTCATCCGGTTCGGTCCGTCCGACGTGCCCTCGGCGACCATGAGGTAGGGTGAGAGGCTGTTGATGAAGGTTCCGATGTACTTCTTCTTTTCCGTGTCGTACCCGATCGATCCATGACCATGCCAGGCCTGGCCCATGAAATCGGGACTCTTGTTATCGAAGACCAGCCAGTATCCGCCGACCATGGAGCACACTTCGGTCCCCTTTGATTCCATTTCGGGCTGGTCGGGGCCCGGCTTGAATTTCATGACGTAGTCCCAAGTCCCCTCCATGTCCTTGAGGCCTTCGTGCTCCTTGGAGAGCTTGGGCGCCTGGTGCCCTTCCTGCCCGCCCTTTTCCTGCCGGGCCCAGACGAGCCCCGCCGCCGCCACGGCCACGATCAACGACAAGCAGATCTTCTTCATGGTCATCCTCCTGGATTGTTCGGGTTCTTCCGGATCACCACCGACGATTGGAAGGACTGGACTTATACCACCGGGGGCAATTCCGGGCAATGAGGTTTGAGTTAAGGGAAGAGGTGAGCTTCCCGTTTCCAGCAACCCGTTCCCCGTTTCAAAAGCCGCAAGCTGCACGCCGGATGAGCGGCCTTCCTCTGGCTGGAAGCTCGAAGCTTCGGGAGCGGGATACGGGGATCGGGAAACGGGGAGCTTCTCCATTACCCCCCATCCATGACTTCACGTACGGCGCGCATGAGTGTCTCCGGCAGGAATGGTTTCGACAGGAAGGCGGCGCCCTCCGCAAGGCCGCCCGGTCGCAGGGCCCCGTTTTCCGTGTAGCCCGAGACGTACAGGACTTTCAACCCGGGATAGGCCGCGGTGAGTTTCTCCGCGAGCTCGCGCCCGTACATGCCGGGCATGACGATGTCCGTGATCAGCAGGTGAACCGGCTTCGTCGTTTTCCGGAACGACTCCAGGGCCTCGGGTCCGTTGCCGGCCGAGAGGACGTCGTACCCGGCCGAATTCAGAACGCTGCAGATCAGGGTGCGCACGGTATCCTCGTCCTCCACGACCATGACCGTTTCGGAGCCGCCCTGGGGGGCCGTTTCCCCCGCGGGCGCCTTGCGCGGTTCCGCCCGGCCCTCCACGCGGGGCAGATATACCTTGAACACCGATCCCTGGCCGGGCTCGCTGTACACGCCGATGTGACCTCCACTCTGTTTGACGATTCCGTATACGGTCGACAACCCCAGCCCCGTCCCCTTGCCGCGCTCCTTGGTCGTGAAGAAGGGCTCGAATATTTTGGCCAGGGTCTCCACATCCATCCCCTGGCCGGTGTCGGTGACGGCGAGCATCACGTAGGGCCCGGGATGGACCTCGGGATGAGTTTCGGCGTAGTGGGCGTCCAGATCGGCGTCCCGGGTCTCGAGAATCAGGCGCCCCCCCTTGGGCATCGCGTCGCGCGCGTTGATGGCGAGATTCATGATGACCTGCTCGACCTGGCTGCGGTCGGCGCGGACGCGGCCGAGGTCGGGCTGGGCCCTGGTGATCAACTCGATGTGCTCGCCGATCAGGCGCCGGAGGATGTTGCCCATGTCGCCCACGACGGTGTTCAAGTCGAGCACCTTGGGGACCAGGATCTGCCGGCGGCTGAAGGCCAGGAGCTGGCGCGTGAGGTCGGTCGCCCGCGCCCCCGCCTTGAGAATCTCCGCCAGTTCCTCGCGAAGGGGACTTGCGGCCCCGAGCTTCGCGTCCATCAGGTTGCCGTAGCCGAGAATCGCCGTCAGGAGGTTGTTGAAGTCGTGCGCGATCCCGCCCGCCAGTCTTCCCACGGCCTCCATCTTCTGCGCCTGTCGGAGCTCCGATTCCTTCCGGACCAGCTCCTCCTGCGCCTGCTTGCGGACGTCGATCTCCCGTTGGAGGCTCAGGTTCGCCGCCGAAAGCTCGGCCGCGCGCTCGGCCCCGAACCGCTCGATGATGACGGCCTGTCCCGTGACCACGAGCAGGAACGCCGCCAGGAGTCCCATGAAGAGCATCCCCCCCGCGAGCGTGATCCAGGGCCTCCACGTGTGCGCGTGGACCAGGTAGGGCGCCGTCGCCCGGCAGACGATCGACCAGGCCCGGCCTCCGACGTCGATGCGGCCCGACTCGACGAGGCCTCGGGGGTCCCGCTCGGCCGGCGTCGCGGCGTCCGGGGTGGACGGAACGCTGGCCCACAGGACTCGCTCCGATTCAGGCGCGGCCTCGTCGCGGACCTCGACCCGGACGTTGGGATCGACATGCGGATCGAGAGCCTCCCGGAAAATCTCCTTCACCCGGATCGCGCCGATGGCGAAGCCCCGCAAGTCGCGCCGGCGGTCCTCCATCCCGGAGGGAGCCTGGCCCGAAGAGTACACCGGGATGAAAATCAGGACTCCGTCCTCGTCGCCCTTCTCCCGCACCAGGTGCACGCGGCCGGTCGCCGAGGGTCGGCCCGTTTCGGAGGCGCGGCGGAGCGCGGCCCGCCCGCGCGGGTCGGAGGCGATGTCGTAGCCGGCCGGGATTCCGTCCGATCCGGGAGGCTCCGCGTGAAGCACCACGATGTACTCCTCGCGCGCCGCCGCGGGAGCCGGCTTGCCTCCCGGTCCTTTCTCGACGATCCGGAAGCCGGGGTACCCGGACGCCCGCGCCTGACTTTCGAATTCGTCACGATCGCGACCGGACACGCGGGGGTTCCAGGAGAGCGAGTGGATTCCTGGATTCAGCTCCAAGGTTCGACGGGCGAAGGTGGAAAAGGTGGCTCGGTCCGCGTCCGGCACGGCCGTGTACAGGTCGGCCAGGGAGTGGACGCGGTGGAGCGCGGCGTCGAGCTTCGACTGGACGGAAATCCCGGCTTTCTTCGAGCGCTCCTCGAACTCCGCGCGGATTCCGGATTGCTCGGTGGCGTTCACCCAGGCGAAG
>DATHFI010000208.1:0-6290 GCA_035490275.1 Planctomycetota bacterium | reverse complement strand
AGCATCATCAGCGCCTGCGGGACGGTCCCCTGGAAGTCCACGACGTCGGTGTTCTCGTCGTCGCCGAAGGTGAACCGGAACTGGCGGAGGATGTCCCGGCGGATCGACTCGAGCGTCCGCCCGGGCGCGTTTTTCGCCTGGGCCCGCAGCCTGCCCTCGGAGCCCGTCGCCTCCACGATCGAATCGAAAAGTTCGTCGGGCGACATCGCCCGGGTCAGGGCGTGGCCGAAGTATTTCTCCTCCGCGGGCTGCACGGCCCGGGGTCGGCGGCTCGCGAGCTGGTACGTCCGCGAGCGGCAGATCGACCGGATCAGCCATTTCGCGTCGAATCCCTGCGCGGCGAACTCGCGCGCCAGGCCGTCGAGCAGCTCGGGGTGGCTCGGGCGGTTCCGGTCGTTCATCTCCTCGACGGGATGGACCAGGCCGCGTCCGAAGAAGTGGGCCCACATCCGGTTCACGAGGGCCCGGGAGAAGGCGAGGTTCCCGGGGCGGCTCGCGAGTCGCGCGAAGGCCGCCCGTCGGGGCTCGTCCGGCGCCGGCTCGGACCCGTCGAGGAATCGGGGCGCGACCTTCCGCCGCGCCTTGCCCTCGCCGAGGAACGCCTCGCCCTGCGGGGCGTCGAAGACCTCGACCTCGCGGTCCTTCGGGTCGTCGGGCTTCACCTTGCGCACGCGGAGACGCGTGAAGAAGGCCGCGACCCCCTGGAAATCCTCCTGGGTCCACTTGTCGAAGGGATGATCGTGGCACTGCGCGCACTGGATCTGCGCGCCCAGGAAAATCCGGGCGATCCGCACGGAGTACTCCGCCGTCCCGCCCTGACGCGCGAACTTCCACGGGAAGACGGCCGGCCCCTCCTTCTGCGGGATCCCGGACGCCGACACGAGTCGGCGGAACATCTCGTCGAGCGGCAGGTTTTTCGCGAAGACCTCCGCGCGGAGCCACTCGAGGAGCGTGTCGCCCGACTCGTTCTTCACGCCGTAGTCGTAGCCGATGAGGAGCGCCTCCCAGATGCCGGCCCAGTTGCGGGCGTAGCGCTCGTCGGCGAGGAGCTCCTCAACGAGCCACTCGCGCTTGCCGGGACGCCGATCCTCGAGAAAGCGGCGGGCGAGATCGAGCGGCGGGATGACGCCGAGGATGTCGAGGTGGACGCGGCGGAGGAATTCCGGGTCCTCCGCGGGGGCGGCCGGGCGGATCCCCTGGCGGACCCACTCCCCGGAAATGAGCGCGTCGATCAGGTCCGCGCCGGGCGTGGGAGCGGATCTCTCTTGCGGGTCTGCGGCACGCCGAAGCGGCTCGAGCCGCGAAGGCGGCCCGACGATGAGGAGCGCGAAAAGCGCAAATGCGACCCGCATGGTCCGCTTTTCTCCGACGGGCTTGGTTTCCCGACCGCCAATAGGTTATAACTTATGATTGAGGCGGGGCCCGTTCATGGGATTCTAGCACGGGCGCCGCCCGGAGAGAGGGGAAGCGGCGCCGCATTTTTCCAGGCCACTTCCCACGAGCCCGGTCTTGGAGTCCGCCCCGATGCCCGTGGAGATGGATCTCGAGGTCGGCCGGCTGGCGGTCGCCCGCGGATGGCTCACCGACCGCCAGGTCGAAGTCTGCCTCGGCCTCGTCAAGACCGCCACGCCCCCGATGAACCTGATGCAGATCCTCCTCTCGAAGGGCCTCGCCACGGAGACGCAGGTCCGCGACCTCGTCCAGTCCGCGGGCGGCACGCAGGAATTCGGGGCGGCCGCGCGCTCGGGGCTCGCCCCCGGCTCCACCTTCGGCCGCTACTCGATCCTCGCCGAGATCGGCCGCGGCGGCATGGGCGCCGTCTACCGCGCGATGGATCCGGTCGCGAACCGGGTCGTCGCGATCAAGATTCTCAGCGACCGCTACATCGCCACCGAGGAGGACGTGCGGCGCTTCCAGCGCGAGTCCCGGCTCGCCGCGCGCCTGCGCCATCCCCACCTCGTGCAGGTTTTCGACGCGGGCATTCACGACGGCGCCCCCTACTTCACCATGGAGTACGTCGGGGGGAAGACGCTCGAAGAACTGCTCCTGACGGAGCTGACGTCCGTCTTCCGCAACGGCGCCAGGCCGCAGCTCTCGCGCGAGGACAAGATCCGCGTCATGATCCGCGTCGCGGAGGCGGTCCACGTCGCCCACCGCGCGGGAATCATCCACCGCGACATCAAGCCCGCGAACATCATCATCGACGCCTCCAACGAGCCCCACATCACCGACTTCGGCCTCGCGAAGGAGGTGGAATCCGTCTCTTTCCTGACGTCCACGGGCACCGCGATGGGGACCCCGTACTACATGCCGCCGGAGCAGGCGCGCGGCGACGTGCGGTCGCTCGACATCCGGACGGACATCTACGCGATGGGCGCCGTCCTGTACCACGCGCTGACGCTCAAGCTCCCCTTCATGGACGAGACGGGCGCGGCCGTCCTCCGGAGGGTCATCGACGACGATCCTGAGCCGCCTCGGCGAATCGATCCGACGATCGACCGCGCCCTCGAGCGGATCATCATCAAGGCGATGGCGAAGGAGAGGGCCGACCGCTACCCGTCGGCGGCCGACTTCGCGCGGGACCTCGAGCGCTGCCTCGCGGGCGAGGCCGTCTCGGCTCGCGGGCCCTCCCCGTACCGGCAGGCCCGGAAGTGGATCCGGCGACATCCCGCGTGGGCCGCCTCGCTGGGCGTCTCCCTCGCCCTGCTCTGGGTCTTTTCGCTCGTCCTGTTTTTCCGACCCGGCCGGCTGACCCTCCGGACCGATCCCGCCGGCGCCGAGGTGTGGATCGACGACTCGCGGCTCGACGTGACGACGCCCGTGGAGAATCTCCGGCTCGCGCGGGGCCGGCACGACGTGAAGCTCGTCCGCACCGGCTTCCGGACGCTGAGATTCACGATCGATCTCGGCGGGGGAGGACAGGAGGTCCGCCAGGAACGGCTCGAGGCGCAGACCGGCCGGGTCACGCTCACGTCGAATCCGACAACGGCCGAGGTACGGCTCACGGGTCCGCAGCGCCTCGTGCTCCGCACCCCGGTGGAGCTCCTGGCGCTTCCCGACGGCGAGTACCGCGCGGAATTCTTTCGCCCCCAATACCAGCTCGCCTCGGGGACCGTGACGATCCGTGACCGCACCGACGCGCGTTTCGGCGTCTCGTTGCGCGAAGCCTGCCGGTGGCGGGCGGAACCTTCGGGCGAGGGGATCCATCCGGAACTCGCGGTCGCGGATCTCGACGGCGACCGGCGGCCGGACATCATCGGCGGCTCCAAGGACGGCAAGGTCTTCGCGATCTCGGGGGCCGACGGTCACATCCTGTGGTCGCACGACGCGCGGAGCCCGGCTCAATCCCGTCCGGTCATCGCCGACGCGGACGGCGACGGCCGGCCCGACGTGCTTCTCGGCACCGGCACGACGGGCTTTCTCTGCCTGCGGGGAAAGGACGGCGCGGCGCGCTATTTCGTCCGGACGGGCAGCCGCGCCTTCGTCGCGGAGGGGCCGCGCGATGTCAACGGCGACGGCATCATCGATCCCATCGTCGCGTCGTGGGACGGCACGCTCGCATGCTGGTCGGGCCGGTCGCTCCTCGCCCTTCGGCCGGACACGATCTGGACGGTCGCGCTCGGATCGCGTCCGCTGGGAGTGCCCGTGCGCTTCGGGGATTCCGTCGTCATCCCGACGGAGGCGGGCCGGATCTGGATCGTGAAGGATGCGAAATCGGCCAGGTCGTTCGACGTGAAGCCGGCGCCGCGGACGTGGGCCGTGGACGAGGCGGGGGAACGAATCGTGATCGCGGACAGAGATGAAGTCGCGATGTATCCCCTCGCCGGCGGGCCGTGCTCGTGGCGGCGCAAGGTGGGTGCGAGTCCCATGGCGGTGGCGACGGGGCCCCTCGTGATCGTCTCGACCGATGAGGGCGCCGTGGTGGCGCTCGCGCCGGAAGACGGCACGGAGCGGTGGCGGTTCAAGGCGGACCAGGCGATCAGCGGCCGCGCGGCGTGGGCCGACCTCGACGGCGACGGCCGCCTCGAGGTCATCGTCGGCTCGCAGGACCGGAAGGTATACGCCCTCGACGAGCGCGGCGCCGCGCGGTGGTTCGCGCTGGCGGGCGAGGCCCTGTCCGGGACGCCGATCACCGTCGATCTCACGGGTGACGGCTTGCCGGAGATCGTCGTCGGGTCGGCCGACGGCCGCGTCGTGGCGCTGTCCATGTATTCACGTTGATCGCCCTCGGGGCCTCGCCCTACAATCGCCGCTCATGATTCATCCCGCCGCCGTCGTCGATCCCGGGACGAAGCTCGGGAAGGACGTCACGATCGCCGCGTACGCCGTGATCGAAGCGGGGGTTACGCTGGGCGACGGCTGCGTCGTCCACTCCTTCGCCGACGTCGGGGGGCCGCCGGGTCACGTCAAGGACAAGGGCGAGGGAACGGCGCTCGAGGTCGGCCCCCGGTGCACGATCCGCGAGTACGTCTCGCTCCATCGCGGGAGCAAGGTCGGGACAGGGCGCACCGTCATCGGGGCGGAGTGCTATTTCATGACGGGCTCACACGTGGGGCACGACTGCCGGCTCGGCGACGGCGTCGTGCTGACGAACGGCGCCATGCTCGGCGGCCACGCGGAGGTGGGGGACTTCGCGATCTTCGGCGGCGGCTCGGCGCTCCACCAGTACGGCCGGGTCGGAACGATGGCGATGGTGGGGGGCGGCTCGATGGTCGTGCAGGACGTGCCTCCCTACTGCACGGCCGAGGGCAATCGCGTCCGGCTCGTGGGCCTCAACAAAATCGGCCTCGAGCGCCGCGGCGTTCCGGCCGAGTCCATCAAGGCCTTGAGAAACGCGTACCGGTTGCTTTTTCGCACTGCGGGGACGAGGGTGGACTTGCTCGCCCGCGCACGCGCCGAGTTCGGAGGCGTGAAGGAAGTCGTGCACTTCCTCGACTTCATCGCCGCGTCGAAGCGCGGAGTCGCGCGACATGGACGGGACTAGCTACCCGCTTCCCGTTCCCCGTTCCCTGTTTCCGACGCGCCAAGCTCCAAGTCAGAATCCGATAGCCGCAGCGCGCAGGTGCACGTCGCGGTCTGGCTCGAAGCTCGAAACTTCGGGAAGCTGGAGTCTGGGCACTGGGTACTTTGAAGGTACGCCGCAACTCCGGTTCGACCGTGGTGTTCCATCCATGAAGAAGCTCTTCAAAGGGGACAACCCATGCGCCATTTCGTCGCGATCGCCCTGGCCGCCCTGATCGCCGCTCCACAGGACGAAGGCACGGGGCCGACCGGACGCACGCTGATCGACGCGTTCGTGAGGGCGAGGCTCAAGGACCTCAACCTCCCGCAGGTCGGGCCCGCCGACGACGCGGAATTCCTCCGTCGCGCCTCCCTCGACATCACCGGCGCCATCCCGACGATGGAGCAAGTCCAGAAGTTCCTGACCGATCCGGCCGCCGACAAGCGGGCAAAGCTCGTCGACGAACTCCTCGCGAGCGAGAAGTACGCGGACCACATGGCCACCGTGTGGTCGGGCCTCCTCGTGGGGTACGGCGACGGCGGCCAGGGCGGACTCGCGCGCCTTATGGTCCATCGCTCCATGAAGACCCTCTTCACGAAGAACGTGCCTTTCGACGAGTTCGCGCGGCAGGTCATCACGGCCGAAGGCACCCTTCCGGTCGGGCGCGGCATGGCCCAGGGCATGATGAAGGACGACGAGGAGCTTCCCCAAGGCGTGAATGGACTCGTCGGCTTCTTCGTCGCGACGCAGCGCACCGCCCAGCGCGAGATGCCCCAGGCCCTCGCGGGCAAGTTCTCGCGCGTCTTCCTCGGGACCCAGATCCAGTGCGCCCAGTGCCACGACCATCCCTTCGACAAGTGGACCCAGGAGGACTTCTACGGGATGGCCGCGTTCTTCACGCAGGTGACGGTCCGCCGCGAGGACAAGAAGGACGCCAAGGACAAGGAGTACTCGTTCGTCGTGGCCGACCGCGAGATGGGACGGCGGGGCGCGCAGGGGCTCATGATCCCGGACTCGAAGAACAAGACGCCCATCAAGCCCTCCTTCCTCGTCACGGCGGGGAAGCCCCAGTCGGGCGAGGAGTTCCGGACCGCCTTCGCGCGGCTCCTGACCTCGAGGGAGAACGCCCAGTTCGCGCGCTCCTTCGTGAACCGGACCTGGGGACGCTTCATGGGCCGCGGCTTCGTGAACCCGGTCGACAACTTCGACGCGAAGAACGCCCCGACCCACCCGGACCTGCTCGACGCCCTCTCGAAGACCTTCACCGAGCACGCCTACGACGTGAAGT
>DATHFI010000207.1:0-4275 GCA_035490275.1 Planctomycetota bacterium | reverse complement strand
TCATTGAATCAGGAATTAGGAATCAGGAATCCCGAACCGAGGACCAAGGAACCAATCACCGGGGCCGGCCTCCCTGATTCCTTATTCCTGATTCTTGATTCCATCAGATCCCCACCCCGGTGTACTGGTACGTCCCGCTTCTCCAAACGGCGCGTCCGACCAAGGCCATCATTCCGCACCACGCCAGGGCCACAACCATTCCCGCGCACCACTCGGCGGCCGAAATCCGCCCGAGGAGCGTCTCAACCGGAAAGGCGAATAGATAGCGAAACGGAAGCGCCTGGAGAACCCGCTGGGCGGAGTCCGGAAAGAGCGAGAGCGGCGCGAGCATCCCTCCGAGAAGGGCCGAGGCGAACCGGTGCATCACCATGAGGCTCCAGACGTTGTCGGCCCAGAAGGCGATGAGCTGGATCGGGAAGGTGATCAGGAACTGCAGGAGGTTCGCCACCGCGATCGCCCCGATCCCCATGGCGATACCCGCCGCGGTGAAGCCGCGCGGAATTCCGACGACGAAGGGAAGCCACGCCCCGAAGAGGACGAGCTGGACGATCGCCGGCCCCAGCGCGCCCAGCTGCTGCACGTACTTCACGACCCCGTACGGCACCGGATAGAGGAGGTACCGCGTCAGGGCCCCCTCGTAAATGTCCTGCGAGATGCCCTGCTCCAGCTCGGTCGTCTGGACGAGCTTCCCGACGAGGATGGCCGCGCTGTAGTAAACCAGCATCCCCTGGGCGTCGTAGCCGCCGATCCCCGGCCGGCCCGATCCGGCGAAGACGGCTTTCACGATGAACCACACGACGGCGAGCCGCACCGCGAGCGCGGAGAACGCGCTGAGCCAGAAATCGGCGCGGTAGCTCATGCGCCGCCGGATCTCGGTGGTGAGCAGGTCGCGGATGACGGCCCACCTCACGGCGCGCCCCCCTTGGCCCGCTGGATCTTCTCGATGATGGTGCCGATCTCGACCTCCTCGATCGCCAGGTCCGCGACCGGATAGCGCCGGAGCAGCTCCGCGGCCGCCTCGGCCACTTTTCCCCGGGGAACCCGCAGGCGGATCGTGAGATCGTCGCACGCGTCCACCTGTCCGAGGGCCTCGAGCCCGTCGCGCGTCACGGCGCCGTTCGTCTTCCGGAGGTGCGCGGTCACCACCTTGTGGTCCGCGTACTTCTCCACGACCCCGGCGAGGCTCCCGTCGTACACGATCTCCCCCTCGCGCAGGATGAGGAGCCGCCGGCAGAGCCGCTCGATGTCCTCCATGTAGTGGCTCGTCAGGATCATCGCGGGGCGATGCTGCTCGCGGTACGCGAGGATGAAATCGCGGATCGCCTTCTGCGCCGTGAGATCGAGGCCGATCGTGGGCTCGTCGAGGTAGACCACCCGCGGCCCGTGGAGGAGGGCCGCGATGAGCTCCATCTTCATGCGCTCGCCGAGCGAGAGGCGCCGCACCTGGATGGTCAGCTCCTTCGTCACCTCGAGGACACGGGCGAGGTAGTCGAGATTCGTCCGGTAGCGGTCCTCGGGGATCCCGTAGATTTCCTTGAGCAGGAGGAAACTGTCGGCCGCGGGGAGATCCCACCAGAGCTGCGCCTTCTGGCCCATGATGAGCGCGATCTGGCGGCGGAACCGGTTGTCGCGCTCCCATGGCCGGAACCCCAAGACGCGCGCGTCGCCGCGGGTCGGGTGGATGATGCCCGCGAGCATTTTTACGAGCGTCGTCTTGCCCGCCCCGTTCGCGCCGACGAGGCCGACGATCTCGCCCTCGTCGATCCGGAACGTCGCCTCTCTCACGGCGTGCTTGTGGACCTTCTCGCGCCGGAACAGAGACTTGACGGATCCCCAGAGCCCCGGATCTTTGCGGTGTACGGTGAAGGTCTTGGAGAGGTGGTCGGCCTCGATCATTGGCGCAGTCTACGATAAAGCAATCGGCAATCCGCAATCGGCAATCTGAAGTTGAGGGTGTGCAATTGGCAGTTAGCGATCGATCGTCACCGGACAGATGGTCGCCCTTCCCGCGTCCAGCGCATCATCCCGCCGGCGAGGAACACCACCCTCGGGAATCCGGCCTGCGCAAGGAATTGCGCCGCGGCGATTGAGCGGGGCCCGGCCTTGCAGATCACGACGATCTCGCGATCCCGCGACTCCTCGAGCTCCGGAAGGCGCTCGGGCACGTCGCCGAGCGGAATGTGGGTGATGCCAGGGAGGTGGCCGAACTCTCCGACGAGTTCCGGTATTTCCCGCACATCGAGCAGCACGGGATTCTCGCCCCGCTCGAGACGGCCGGTGAGATCGTCGGGCCCGATCCCCTCGACCGACGCGCCTCCGCGTGCGGTCGGCATCTGCACCTCGCACGCCGCGCCTTCGGTCGGGATCATCACGGCATTGGGATCGCGCGAGCAGGTGGTGTTGGCCTTGAGGACTTCCTTCATCCACTCCGCGGGGCCGAGGCAGAGACTCTGCAGGTACCGGACGAATTCGGTCTTCGACCGCGGACGGAAGTGCGGGTTGGTCCGCTTCTGACGACCGAGTTCCGAGGGCGCCCGGCCGCGATACTCGTGGGCCGGATGGATCGTGAGCGCCTCGGGCAGGCCGAGAATCCGCTGGAGGCTGTCGTAGTGCTCGCCCGGATCGCCGCCCGGCAGGTCGTCCCGTCCCGCGCCTCCCTCGTCGAGGAAGAGCGTGTCGCCCGTGAGGACTCGATCCTGGAAAACGAGGCAGATGCCGTCCTGCGTGTGGCCGGGCGTGTGGAGGACCTTCATCCGCGCGCCCGCGAGTTCAATCTCGGCGCCCTCGGCAATGCGCGTCGTGACGCACTTCGCCGGAGCCTTCGCGTGCATGACATACTCGCAACCGGTGTGATCGCGCAAAGCCGCCGCGCCGGAGATGTGGTCGGCGTGCGTGTGGGTGTCGAGGACATGCGTGAGCTTCAGGCGCTCGCGATCCAGGAGTGTGAGATAGTCGGAAAGGTGGACGAGCGCCGGGTCGATGAGGGCCGCCTCGCCCGATCTCGGGGCGCCAATCAAGTACGTCCGACAGCCCCCGGGGTTCAGGGGCCGGAAATCAAGGTCCATTGCCGGCGGCGATTATACCCCTAAGCCGGTTTCGAGCGGAAACGGCGCACGAGCTTCGCGCCGAGCCAGACGACCAGCGCCCACGGGACCACGATGAGCGCCCCGATGAGGATGAACTTGAGGCTGAACCCGGCCGCCGCGATGACGCTGCGAAGGCCGGATTTCAACTGGGCCATGAAACCGTCGTCGCCGCCGACGATCGGGTCGGCGTTGGAGAGCGTGAGCTCGATCCGCCCCGTGGCGAGTTCGCCCTCGGGAACGCCGGGATTCCGCTTCGTCTCCTCCACGCGCACGGTGCCCGCCTTGCGGATCGCCTCGACGAACCCGGCCGAGGCCGCCAGCGGCGCCTCGTAGACGAGGAGGGAGACCTCGCGGCCGCTAGGGTCGCGGGAATTCTGGCTGTCCACCAGCGTCCCGACGCCGTTGGCCGTGACGAGCGCGGTGATCTGCTCCGCCGTCCGGTCGACGTTCGAGACCTCGACGCCGAGCTTCACGACCCGGCGCGGGCCGATCGAGGCGATCGTCTGGAGCGTCAGGGAGACGCGGATCTTGCTGTCGACGACGCGGCCGTCGTCCTGCGCGCGCTGGACGGTCTGCGAGAGGACCTGGCCCGCCGCCTTGAGCGCCTCGTCGAGGGCGGTCCGGTCGCCGCGGGGCAGTTCGAAGTCGAGCGACGCCGACACGTTGTCCTTGCTCTGCTCGTTGAGCTGGGCGTCGAGGATCCGGCCCTTCTTCTCGAGGACGAGGGCCTGGAGGCGCCGGTAGGCCTCGGTCACCTCGCGCGCGGCGAACCGGATCGTGGTGGTCTCGCGGGCGATGACGTGGGCCATCGCCAGCAGGTTCACGTTGAATCCCTTTTTCGACTTCGTCACGTTGGCCGAATCGGGATTCTCCATCACGCGGAGGTTCATCACCTCGCCCAGGGCGCGGAGGTCGGCGAGGACCGCCTCGCCCTCTTTCACGGGCACCTCGAACTGGACGAGTCCGTCGATCTGGTCGGCCTTCACCCGGTTGAGGTTGGACTGCACCACGCGGCCGCCCGCCAGCCCGACCCGGGCGATGATGTTCTTGAAGACCGCCTCGACGTCGTTGCAGGCGATGTTCAGGAGGGAGGTCTCGCGCGGCTGGACGTTCGTGATGTTGTAGACGGAGAGGCGGAAGATCGTGTCGGCGCGCTTCACCTTGGCGTCGACGGGCCGGCCCTTGCCGT
>DATHFI010000206.1:0-2724 GCA_035490275.1 Planctomycetota bacterium | reverse complement strand
AAAGGCATCGTGATGGACGCCTTCGTGGCGGGAGAGGGCGGTACCCTGGCGGATGTTTTCATCCAGGTGAAGATCGGCCTCGCCAACCGGCGATTCCCATCACCGTCTGAGCCAGTCGTCCTCGACCAGGTCAAGTGTGTGTACGTTCCACACGTGGTCGGCCTGATGACGAATCAACCCCTCATCGTCCGCAATAGCGACGACCATCTTCACAACGTCCACAGTTTTCCTCAGCGGAACTCGCCGTTCAACATAGGTCAGTCGACCAAGGGGTTGGAAAGTAACCTCCGATTCGCGGTGCCCGAGACCGGCATCCCCGTGCAATGCGACCTGCATCCCTGGATGAGCGCGTGGATCCACGTCTCCGACCGCCCATTTTTCGCGGTGACTGGATTGAACGGCCGGTACTCGATTCCCGGCCTGCCCCCCGGCGACTACGAGATCGTCGCCTGGCACGAGCGGTTCCCGAAGGCTCCGCGCGTCGCGAAGGTCAAGGTCGCCTCGGGCGAGGCCGCGACGGTTGACTTCTCGTTCGAGGTGACCCGCAAGTAGCGCTGGCCTGGGCGCGATGGTATGGTCGATGAACCTGGAAACCCGCGGAACGAAAGAGAGGGATCCATGCGCCGCCTCCTTCCCCTGACGGTTATTCTCGCGCTCGCCGCCTGCGGAAAGTCGGACGCCCCTTCAGGCGGAGGCGGGGGATCGCCGCCGCCCGCCTCCGCGGATCAGGCCGGCCCGTCCGATCCGGCCCCCATCGATCCCGCCACGGTCGGCACGGTCACCGGCACGGTCCGCCTCCAGGGCTGGCTCAAGCCGGACGTCCCCGTCCCTCTCCTGGGCATCCCCTATTGCGCGGCGCAGCACCCCGGCGGCGCGCCTCCCGGCGACACGCTCGTCCTGGGCGAAGGCCAGACCATGGCCAATGTTTTCGTCCTGGTGAGATCCGGACTCGGGAAACGCAAGTTCCCCGTGAATGACAAGCCCGCGATCCTCGACCAGGCCGGCTGCATCTACAAGCCCCACGTGCTCGGGGTCATGACGAACCAGCCGGTCATCGTGCGGAACAGCGACGACACGATGCACAACGTCCACTTCAAGCCGAAATTGAATCCCGACTCCAATCGTGGCCAGTCGAGCAAGGGCCTGGAGGACACGTTCAAGTTCGCGATCCCCGAGCCGCCCTTCAGCGTCCAATGCGACGTTCATCCGTGGATGGACGCGATCGTCCACGTGGTCTCGCACCCCTTCTTCGACGTGACGGGGAAGGACGGCGTCTACAAGATCACCGGGCTGCCGCCCGGGGAGTACGAGATCGAGGCCCGGCACGAGCGGTTCAAGAACGCGTCGCAGATATTCAAGATCAAGATCGGCCCCAAGGAAACGGTGACTCAGCCCATCACGTTCAAGGGCGGTCCGAAGCCGGACCCTGCGAAATGACCCCGGCCGGAACTCGGGTTTTCCGGTTCGCCGCCGCGAACAAGTAGGCGGATGCGACGTGTAATCCCCGTGCCCGATTTCGATCGGGCGGAGAACTCGAAGCTGGAAGCTTCTGAAACGGGGAACGGGGCGCGGGGAGCTCGAAGCTCCACAAGTCGCGTTCGAGGCTTCGGCCTTCGTCTCCGGTGATGGGTTGACTTGGAGTGCCTTCGTTGGTAACTTGTGGCCGCCGGGGCTCCCCGGCGCACCCGCACTAACCAGGAAAGAGAAGGGCAGACATGGGCAAGCTCGCATCCGTCCTCTGCGCCGCGTTCGTCCTGACCGGCCTGTCGGCCGCCTGGGCGCAGGAAGGCTCGTCCTCGGTTTCCGGCACGATCAAGCTCGACGGCGCCGCCAAGCGCAAGAAGCTCAACTCCCAGCTCGATTCCGACAAGTACTGCGGCCCCCAGCGCAACGAGCAGGACGTCCTCAGCGAGGACGTCATCACCGGCGCCAACAACGAGCTCGCCAATGTCTTCGTCTGGGTCAAGAAGGGGATCAAGGGCACGTTCAAGGCTCCCGACACGAAGGTCGAGATCGACCAGAACAAGTGCATCTACCACCCCCATATCATCACCGTCATGGTCGGCCAGGTCTTCGTGATCAAGAACAGCGACGACACGATGCACAACATCCACGGCCTCGGTAAGCTGAACGGCGAGTTCAACGAGGGCCAGGGCCAGAAGGGAATGACCTCGGAGAAGAAATTCTCCGTCCAGGAGATCGGCATCAAGATCAAGTGCGACGTCCATCCCTGGATGGGCGCGTGGATGCACGTCGTCGGCCATCCCTTCTTCGACGTGAGCAAGGCGGACGGGACGTATAAGATCGACAAGCTGCCCGCCGGCACGTACGAGATCGAGTTCTGGCACGAGAAGTTCGGCAAGGAGACGAAGTCGGTCACGGTCGACGGCAAGGCCGGGGTGACCGAGGACTTCACCTTCAAGGCGAAATAGCGGGCCGCCGCGCGCGCCCGAACCCGGGGGAGAACTTCGAACGATGCCATCCCGCATCCTGAAGTGGGGGCCGCTGGTCGCCTTGGGGATCCTGTCCGGGGCGGGGGCGGCTTTCGCGCAGGATTCCGCCTGGGGCCTCCCACCCGGCCGCTCGACGATCGCTCCCGAGATCGATCACCTCTACACCGTCATCCTCTGGATCACCGGCATCGTTTTCATCGGAGTCGAGGGCCTGCTCCTCTGGTTCTGCGTCCGCTACCGGCGCCGCCCGGGCGGAAAGCCGGGATACACC
>DATHFI010000205.1:0-10374 GCA_035490275.1 Planctomycetota bacterium | reverse complement strand
GCTCGAGGCCGTCCAGGCAGGGGACGGGCCCCTCCTCGTCATCGCCGGAGCGGGCTCGGGCAAGACGCGCACCCTGACGTACCGCGTCGCGCGGCTCATCGAGTCAGGCACGCCGCCCGCCCACATCCTCCTGCTCACCTTCACGAACAAAGCCGCGCGTGAAATGCTTCACCGCGTGGAATCCCTCCTCGGCCCGGACATCCGGCGCATCACCGGCGGCACGTACCACCACGTCGGCCACCTCGTGCTGAGAAGGCACGCGGAGCTCGCGGGTCGGCGGCAGGATTTCACGATCCTCGACCGCGAGGACGCCCGCGACCTCATGGACGACATCCTCCGCCGGCTCCGCAAAAAGGCGGACGACATGAAATTTCCGCGCGCGGACATCCTCATCGACCTCCACAGCTACTCCGTGAACACCCGGACGCCTCCCGAGCGCGTCCTCGCCGACCGCTATCCGATGTTCCTCGAGTTGGGCGACGAGATCCTGCGCGCCGTCCGCTCGTACGTGACCCGCAAGGCGGAGATGAATCTCGTCGACTTCGACGACCTGCTCCTCCTGTGGCGCGACCTGCTCAAGCGCGAGGAGATCGTGCAGGGCCTGCGGGCCGCGTGGCGCCACATCCTCGTCGACGAATACCAGGACACGAACGTGCTCCAGGCGGAAATCGTCGACCTCATCGCGGGAGAGGACGGGAACCTGATGGTCGTCGGCGACGACGCCCAGAGCATCTACTCGTTCCGCGGCGCCAACTTCGGGAACATCATCGATTTTCCGAAGCGTCACCCCACGGCGCGCCTCTTCAAGCTCGAGACGAATTACCGCTCGACGCCGCAGATCCTCGATCTCGCGAACTCGAGCATCCGCCGAAACGTGCGCCAGTTCCCCAAGGTGCTTCACGCCGTCCGGAAGGAGGGCGTCATGCCGGAGCGCGTGACCTGCGGCGACGTGCAGGAGCAGGCCGCCTTCACGGCCCAGCGCGTCGAGGAGCTGCGCGACGAGGGGTTCGCGCTCAAGGACATCGCGATCCTCTACCGCGCCCACTGGCACTCGATGGAGCTCCAGATGGACCTGACCCGGCGCGGGATCCCGTTCCAGGTGCGCTCCGGGATGCGCTTCTTCGAGCAGGCGCACATCAAGGACGTCGCGTCGTACCTCAAGATCGCCGCCAACCCGAAAGACGAGATGGCGTGGAAACGCGTCGCCCAGCTCTATCCCCGGATCGGCCGGGCGGCGGCGGACAAGATCTGGGAGGCGGTCGCGCGGCTCGAGGAGCCCTTCGGCGCGCTCCAATCGGACGCCGTCCTCAAGGCCGTTCCGCGCGCGGGCCATCCGGGCTGGAAGGGGCTCTCGGCGACGCTCCGGGCGATCGCGGGGCCCGACCTGCGCCAGGCGCCGGCGGAGATGATCCGCGCGGTGCTCGAGGGCGGCTACGAGGGTTACCTGGAGGCGACCTTCCCGAATTTCGCGCTTCGGGTCGAGGATGTCCGGCGGCTGGCCGACTATTCGGATCGCTTCGCGGACGTCCAGGAACTCCTCGCGGAGCTCGCGCTCGCCGGGCCGGCGGCCGGGGCGCAAACGCCGGTGGATCCCGGGGACCGGGACGAACTCGTCCTGTCGACCGTCCACCAGGCGAAGGGGCTCGAGTGGCGCGCCGTCTTCGTGCTGTGGCTCGCGGAGGGGAAGCTCCCCGACGCGCGGGCCATGAAGGAGGACGACGGGCTCGAGGAGGAGCGGCGCCTGTTCTACGTCGCCTGCACGCGGGCGAAAGATCTGCTGTATCTCGTTCATCCCGTGGTGGCAGATGAGCGGCGGATGAGCTCCGTCATCCAGCGTCCGTCGATTTTCCTTCTGGAGCTCGACAAGTCGACGTACGAGCAGAGCACGGTGGGTTACGAACGCGGACCGGGGTATTGAACGGTGGTGACAGTTCGCCCGGCGCGCGTCGAGGACGCGGCGATCCTGTGCGCGGCGGAGGTCGAGACGGCGCGGACGCCGGGCCGGCTTGTTTCGCGCCCTCACGAACTCAAGCCTGAAGCGTTCGCGGCGAGAATCGCGGAGCTCCGGTCGCGGGGTCGGTACGTTGTCGCCGAGGAGAACGGCCGCCCGGTCGGGCACGCCGTGCTCGAACCCATGCCGCTGGAGCGGATCGCGCACGTCCAGCGCCTGACGATCGTCGTACACCCGGGACACCAGCGGAAGGGCGTGGGATCCGCGCTCATGAAGGACCTGGTCGAATGGGCGGCGGGCAACCCCGCGGTAGGAAAGATCGAATTGTGGGTGCGCGCCGTCAACGAGGGTGCGATCGAGCTCTACCGGAAGTTCGGGTTCGTCGAAGAGGGGCGGTTCAGGAAACGCATCCGCCTCGAGGACGGCACGCACCTCGACGACGTGGCGATGGCTTGGTATCCGGCGAACCGTTAGGCGCGTCGACCTTCAAGCGGCGGACATCTGACCGACTCTTCCTTCGCCAGCTTCACCAGCGTCCCGGCCGGGATCGCCTCCCGGATCCGCTTCATCAGCGTCTGGTAGTACGTGATGTTGTGGAGCGACAGCATTGAGAGGCCGAGGATTTCGTCGACCGCGAAGCAGTGGCGCAGGTAGGCGCGGCTGAACCCGCGGCAGGCGGGACAGGCGCAGGCGGGATCGAGGGGCCGCACGTCCTCCTTGAACGTCGCGTTGCGGATCTTGAGCATCCCCTCGCTCGTGAAGGCCCACCCGGTCCGGCCCATCCGCGTCGGCAGGACGCAGTCGAACATGTCGACGCCCTGCAGGACGGCATTCGCGATGTCGCCGGGCGTCCCGACCCCCATGAGATAACGCGGCTTCGATTCCGGCACGGCGGCGCAGACCGCGGCCGTCATCTCGATCATCGTCGTCGCGGGCTCGCCGAGCGAAAGCCCCCCGATCGCCGCGCCCGCCAGGTCGTGCCGTTCCACGTCCTCCGCCGATCGCCGCCGCAGCGCCGCGTCCGTCCCGCCCTGCACGATTCCGAAGAGCCCCTCGTCGCGGCGGGCCTTCACCGTCCGCTCCAGCCACGCCGACGTGCGCTTCACGGCGGCTTCCGCGACCGCGGGAGTCGAGGGGAAGGGCACGGGCTCGTCGAGCGGCATGACGATGTCCGCGCCGAGGAGGCGCTGGATCTCCAGCGCCCGTTCCGGGGTGAGGTGGATCCGCGAGCCATCCAGGTGCGACTGGAACTCGACTCCCGCGTCGTCGACCTTCCGCAATTTCGCGAGGCTGAAGACCTGGTAGCCGCCGCTGTCGGTGAGGATCGGCCCCTTCCAACCCATGAACCGGTGGAGGCCGCCCATTTTGTGAATCAGCGCCTCGCCCGGCCGGAGCGCGAGGTGATACGCGTTGCAGAGGAGGATCTGCGCGCCGGCCGTCTCGAGCTGGGCAGGCGCAAGCGTCTTCACCGCGGCCTTCGTGCCGACGGGCATGAACGCCGGCGTGTCGAAGGCCCCGTGGGGCGTCTCGATCCGTCCCGTGCGGGCGCGGCTGTGGGAATCCCGCGCCGAAACGGAGAAGGAAATCATCCGTATACTGTAAGGTCGTCAGGCGGATTCTGTCCAACCCGGGGATCGGCGGATGAAACGGTTCTTCGCGGTACTGTTGCTGGCGGCGCTCGCGCCCGCCCTCGCTCCGCAATCCTCGGAAATCGATCGCGCCATCAAGACGATCCGCGCCCTCGACATCCAGCGCCACCAGGCCTTCCTCGCTTCCGACGAGCTCGAGGGACGCGAGGCGGGAAGCGACGGCGGCCAGCGGGCGGCGCTCCACATCGCGGACCACCTCGCGAGCCTCGGCTTCGAGGGCGGCGCCTCCGACGGCGGCTATTTCCAGCCCTTCGGCGGCGGCTCGGCGACGGGCGATCTCGCGGACGCCAACCTCCTGCGCCTGTACAAGGACACCACGCGGAGGGTTTCCGAGGATTTCAAGCTCGGCGCCCAGCTCACCCCGTACGCCAGATCGCGCGCCGGCTCGGCCGAAGGCGCCGTGGTCTTCGCGGGATACGGCATCACCGCCCCCGAGTTCGGGTACGACGACTGGAAGGGCGCGACGGTGAAAGGGGCGATCGCCCTCGTCCTCGACGGCGAGCCGCAGGAGGCGGACGAGCAGAGCAAGTTCGACGGGACGAAGCCGACGAAGTACTCCGAGCTCGAGCACAAGATCCAGATGGCGGAGAAGGCCGGCGCGGTCGCGCTGCTCGTGGCGTCGCGGGAGGGGCTCGCGAAGCGGCCCGAATTTGCGTGGCCGCCCGACGGCAAGTCGCCTCCGGTCAAGGTCCCGGTGGCGCTGGTCTCCGCCGAGCTGGCCGACCGCCTCGCGGGCAAGCCGCTCAAGAATCTGCGCGCGGAAATCGACGCCGATCTCAAGCCGCGCTCGATCAAGGGGGCGCCGGCCGCGGAAATCTCGCTCTCCGCCCGCCCGATTCCCGGCAAGGGCACGAAGAACATCCTCGCGGTCTGGCGCGGCATCCACTCGAAGCTCAAGGAGGAGTTTGTCGTCCTCGGCGCCCACTACGACCACGTGGGCCGGGGCACGCCGCAGAACAGCCGGGGCAAGGTGGGCGAGATCCACAACGGCGCGGACGACAACGCGTCGGGTACGTCGACGCTCCTCGACATCGCGGAGGCCGTGAAGGAGACGAGGCCCAAGCGGTCGATCCTCCTGATGTGGTTCGACGCGGAGGAGAAGGGCCTCGTGGGATCGAACAACTGGTGCGGCTCGCCGACGGTGCCCCTCGATCACGTCGTCGCGATGCTCAACATGGACATGATCGGCCGCAACGACACCACCAAGATCCTTCTCGGCGTGGAGAAGGAGGGTAAGGAGCCGCGCTACCCGAAGCTGGCGGCGGCGCTCGCGCAGACCGAGCAGAGGTTCCGGCTCAAGTTCGACTGGGAGGGCGCGGACGACCTGATCCGGCGGAGCGATCACTGGAGCTTCATGGAGAAGGGCGTCCCCGCCGTGTTCTTCACGGGCGGCCTGCACGCCGACTATCACACCGAGCGCGACGACATCGAGCGGATCAACTTCCCGAAGGAGGAGCTCGTCGGGAAGATCGTCTTCTGGCTCGCCGAGAAGATCGCCAACTCCGACCAGTCGCTGAGATAGGGAGGCTCGCCAGCCGCGATATTCCCCACGAAGCGCGCCGGGCCTCCGTCATGAGAGTATTCGGCCATCATCCGGCCGTCGTTCGAGAGGGTGATGCCATGCGAAGCGCCTTGGGCTTTCTGGCTCTGATTCTCCTGTACCCCCAGGTTGCTACGGCTCAAGATCCGCCCGCCAAGGAATCCGACACCATCATCCATCGACTGGGCGACCTCCGCTGGCAGCACGGGGCGCACATCACTTCCATCGCCGTCCTTCCGGGGGATAGGCAGGCGCTGACCTCGGCGTACAACGGCACCGTTGTTCTCTGGGATCTTGAGACAGGACTGAGGCTTCGCACCTATGAAGGTCACAAGGGCCTGATCTACTCCATGGCGCTCTTTCCGGATGGGAAGCGATTTGTAACGGCCGGCGCAGACAAGTCCGTCCTGCTGTGGGATCGCGACTCGGCGACTCCAATTCGAGTCTTTGAGGGGCACAAGAGCCTGGCGCGCGCCGTCGCCTTGACGACGGACGGATCCCGGATCGTCTCGGGTGGAAATGACGGAGAGATCATCGTCTGGGATCCCGACACCGGATTGGCGGTTCGTTCCATGTCGTCGCCCTTGGGTAGCGTCGCGAGCCTTGCCGTTCAGCCCGGCGGGAAAATCATCCTGGTCGGCGGACCCGGCAAGGCGGCGCTTCTAGACCTGGACGGCGTCAAGCCCGTCAAAGAACTAGTCCGGAAAGACGAATCGGACCCACATGGGATGCGTATCCGGGGAATGGAGAGGGTGGCATTCAGTCCCGACGGCCGTCACGCGGCGGCCTGTTTTCTCTACCAAGGTGTGTCCGTGTGGAATGTCGAGTCCGGGAATGAGGTCAAGCTGCTGGGCGGGAAAAATCGCGCCTATAACGACATTCTTTTCACGCCCGATGGCAAGCACGTCCTGCTCGGGGGCCAGAAAGATCTGCAAGTTTGGGACTTCGATAAGGGCGAATGCACGAAAACCGTGGCTGGTTCGGGCTTCTACACGATGGCTTGGAGGAGCAGGGGTGCGGGCCTGGTTTCAACGCCCGGCGACGGAACCGTGGCCACGTGGGACTTTGAGGCCGGCCAGCGACTATCGGCCGGCGGCCCCGGTCCGGTTTATTGCATTGCGGTGAGCCCCGATGGCCGGTCGGTGCTCTCCGGAACGCGGGACAGCTCCTTGGCCCTTTGGGATGCCGTCTCAGGTACCCGGATTCGAACGTTCGAGAAACTCTCTCCCAAAACCTTCGGCGACGGCTCACCGACGCAGGATTACGCCGCGTCCGTCGTCTTCAGCGCGGATGGACGGAGGGCGCTTTCGGGGCATTGGGATTGCAGGACCGCGCTGTGGGATGTCACGACCGGAAAGGTCGTCCGGGAATATGGCGGGATGTACGGAACCTCGGTCAAAGGAGTCGCTTTGAGCCCGGACGGCCTTCGCGGGGCCGGGTCGGGTGCACCCGCTGTAATCTGGGACCTGGAAACGGGCGAGCCGGCCCGCCGGTTTCCGATTGATCCGGGATCCTACATCTCGATCGCCTTCAGCCCCGATGGAAGGCAGGTCCTGATCGGGTCGAATTCCCAGAAGCTCAGGCTCTTCGATGCCCTGACCGGAGATTCGATTCGGGAGTTCGACGGGAATCCGGGCCGAGTCGATTCGATCGCCTTCACGCCGGACGGGCGCCTCGCGGCTTCGGGGAGCGAATCGGGAGAACCGGTCCAGCTGTGGGACGTCTCGACGGGTCAATCCATCCGTTCGTTCCAGGTGCCGCAGGCGGCTCAAGGCTCGTGGGGCTCGGCGTTGGCACTTTCGCCGGACGGCTCTTTTCTCTACACCCGCGGAACCCAGGGTGAACTCATCGTGTGGGACGTGGCGACCGGAAAGTTGCTTAAGACCTACCCGGGCCACCTCAACGGCGTCAGCTCGATTTCCCTCAGCGCCGGGGGCCGTCTCATCGCGACGGGCTCGCATGACTCGACCGTCATCCTTCGCCGTCCAGGTCGAATCTTCGAGTCCAAGTCTCGCGCGTGGGCCGAGGACTTGCGGAAACCGCTGGCGAGGGATCAGGACCTGCCTCTCAAGCGCTTCATGGACGGACTGCGGAGCCAGGACTACGACGTCTGGTGTGAAACGATGGAGCGCGGGGTGGCATCGGGCGCCGATTTCCTCGGACCCCTCTTCGCTTCAGAGTTTCCTGGACCCAAGACGACCGTCGGCGAGAAAGAACTGGGCGCGTTTCTGAAAGATCTGGACCACGAGGACATCGCGGTTCGTGAACGAGCCGTGAAAGGTCTCATGGAACTGGGGGAGCCGATCTACGGGTGGGTCCGGGATCGGCTTGCGGAGAAGGCCCGCTCCGACATGGCTCGGGCTTCGCTCGAGGCTGTACGCAGGAACCTCGAGGCGCGGCCGGTGAAGGCCTTGGATGCGACCAACCTCGCGGAGCTTCGGGCGGTGCTGATCATGCTCGAACTTCCCCCTTCCGAGTCACGTCGGACGTGCCTGGAGCACTTCGCAAAGGGGCCTCAGAACAGCGTCTCCGCGCGGCTCGCGCGTCGGTACTCGCCTCAAGATTTGCGTCGGTAGATCCGTACGCGCACGGCGGCCGCGTCGAAGAGGCGCTCGTACGCCACCTCATACCGGGGCTCGCCGCCCAGAAACCGCATCGTGAACTGGGGCCAATCGTTGTCCGCCTTGCGAATACTCCCGACGCCGCGTACCCCTCGGGATCTCAGGGAGGCGGGTTCGAGGGCGACAACCATCTCCTCGGGGTCGCCGGCCATCCACAGGTCGAACACCTTTTGGGGTCCTTCGGGATCGCGATCCCACGACGGGGGCAGGTCCAGGTTGAAACCGAGGCGGCGCGTCCGGATGTCGGCGCGCTTTCGGAGCTCCCATTCGAAGAGATGGCGGCTCAGGCCTTCAAAGCCGCCCACGATCCGGACCGACGGCGCGCTCTCAATCCGCCGGATCGTCCAATGAAGGGCATCCTCGTACTCGCGGTGCACAGGCGGCGGACCGATGGTGGGCCCAAGCTCCACCGCGTACAGGATCCACGCCGCCGGCAGGATCGCCGCGGTCGCGATCGTCGCCGCGATGAGACGGCTCCGCCTGGCGGGCAGGAATTGCGCGAGCGTGTCGGTCGCGAGAATCCACCACGCCGGCAGGAAGGGGACGAGAAACCGCGTCTGGCGCGTGGGGTGGGCGAGGACGAGCGCGGTTCCCGCGATCACCGCCCACCGGAGGAACCGGTCGCGCTCCGTCGCGCCGCGCCGGAAGAACGACGCCGCGGCGAGAAGGACCACGGCGGCCCCGATCATCCACACCGCGTGCCCGCCCGTGAAAAAGTACTCGGGGTAATAGGCCCAGTGCGACGGATCGGTCCGGGGCTGGTCGGACGGCGGCCGCACGAACCACTCCACGTACTGCTGAAAACGCGGAGGATAAATCACGAAGATCCAGACGTAGATCGGCACCACCGCGGTCATGAAGATGGCCCGGAAGCGCCACGGCACCGTCTCTCGAATCGCCGCGCGGTGCTTCCAGACCAGCCACCCGACGCGCGCCCCGGCGAGCCATGCGGCGGCGATCAACGCCCCTCCCGCGCGCGTCATCGAGAGCGTCCGCGACCCGAGTGGTATCGACCACCCGCCGCTGACGCGGACGGCGATCGCGACCAGGACGCACATCGCGATCAGGATGTGCACCGGGTGGTAGAGCGCGCGGGATCGCGCGAAGCAGACGAGCGGGCCGCGAAGATACTCGCGCATCCGCCACGCCTCGAAGGCCGCCAGGATCAGGATCCAGCAGACCGCGTACTGCGCGGCGGTGAGCATGAAGATCGTGAGCGTCCACCCGAGCGGCCGCACCGCGCGGTCGTCCTCGAGCGATCGCGCGTAGAGGCGGAGGGTGAGAACCGCGAGGATCGCCGCCGGGATCTCGAGCATGATCTCGCCCGAGAGCGCGAGGAGTCCCGGGCAGGTGAGCGCGAGCAAGGCGGATATCCAGCCCGAGGCCTTCGACTCCGCCGTCGCGTAGAGCAGGATGGCGAGCGCCGCGAAGAGGAGCGTGCTGACGGCGATCGCCGTCCACCACGACGGGCCGAACGCCAGGTACGCGGCCGCGAGCAGGATCGGGTGGCCCGGCGCGTAGCGGTAGCGGTGGCCAAAGACGTCCGCCGCGAAGTTCGGGAGGTCGAAATGGGCGACGTCCTGCGCGACGGCGTACCCCTGGAGCCCGTGGGAGGCGGAATCCCAGGGGGGCGTCCCGCCGTTGATCACGCGGGCCCGGAAAGCGAGCGTCGACGCCGCCGCCGCGAGCACCACGACGGCCCACAGTCCGGCGCGCCTCATTCGGCCAGTGTAAGATAAGCGCGTGAAACCGGCCACGAAGCCCGGACCCCGCGTCGCGCTCGTCACGGGAGGGAACCGGGGCATCGGATTCGAGGTGTGCCGCCAGCTCGCCGGCCAAGGGCTTCGCGTCCTGCTCGGCGCGCGCGATGCGACGCTCGGCAAGAAGGCCGCCACTCAACTGGGTGTCGAGGCGGTGAAGCTCGACGTCGCGGATCCCGCGTCGGTCACTGCGGCGGCGAAGCGCGTCGGGGCGATCGACGTTCTCGTCAACAACGCGGGCGTCTACCCGTCCGGCAAGGTGCTCGACTCGGATCCCTCGCCGTGGCGCGAGTGCTTCAACGTGAATTTCTTCGGCGCGCTCTGGACGTGCCGCGCCTTCGTGCCCGGCATGCTGGAGCGCGGATACGGGCGCGTCGTCAATGTCTCGAGCGGCTACGGCGCGATCTCGGAGGGGCTCGAGGGTCCGGCGCCCTACAGCGTTTCGAAAGCGGCGCTGAACGCGCTGACGATCAAGCTCGCGTCGGAGGTTCGGGGCGACGTCAAAGTCAACGCGGACTGCCCCGGCTGGGTCCGGACCCGGATGGGCGGGCCCGGGGCCAATTCCAGTCCCGAGCAGGGGGCGGACGGGATCGTATGGCTCGCCACCCTTCCCGCCGACGCGCCGAGCGGCGGGTTTTTCCGACATCGCCGCCCGATTCCCTGGTGACGCTCAAGCGATGAACTTGTGGCGGACCTCCGGCGCGGGGAGCGGGCACGTGTCGAACTTCCCGAACCACTTGTAGCGATGGCGGGCGACGAAATTGTAGACGGGCCGGCGAAGAAATCGGGGGATGATCCGGAAGACGACCGACAGGTTCCAAGGGAAGCCGAGCCTCGCCAGGACGAAGAGCGC
>DATHFI010000204.1:0-5368 GCA_035490275.1 Planctomycetota bacterium | reverse complement strand
AACGACGCTGGAAGCGGCGCGGCTTCTCATGAACGCGGGTGCCAAGCCGAAGCGGACGATCCGTTTCATGCTCTGGAGCGGCGAGGAGCAGGGGCTCCTTGGGTCGCGGGCTTACATCAAGGCCCACCCCGAGGAGAACGCGCGCATCTCGGCCGTGCTGGTTCACGACGGCGGCACCAATTACGTCTCGGGGATCGAGGCGACCCGGCCCATGGTCTCCATCTTCGAGAAAGTGTTTGAGCCCGTCGTGGCGTTGAACCAGGAGATGCCATTCAAGATCCACGAGGTGAAAGGCTTGACGATGGGGATGGGAAGCGATCATGACTCCTATCTCATGGCAGGAGTGCCAGGCTTTTTCTGGAGACAGTTGGGCAAGGCCAACTACAACCACACGCACCACACCCAGTACGACACATTCGATCAGGCGATCCCCGAGTACCAGCAGCACACGTCGATGGTCGTAGCGATCGGCGCGTACAACATCGCCAACCTGGACGCGCTCCTGCCGCGCGAAGGATTGACCGCGTCCCGGGCGACGGGCCGGCGGCTCGGCGACCTGGGAGTCAGCCTCCAGGACGACGGGGTGACGCTCAAGGATGTCGCCGAGGGGAAGCCGGCCCACAAGGCGGGCCTCAGGGACGGCGACCGCGTCCTCCGGATCGGCACAAAGGACGTGACCGACTACGTGACCCTCCGTGATGCCCTTCGCGAGGCGCCTCAGAAAGCGAAATGGCGCGTGCGACGCGGCGACAAGGAAGTCGAGATCGAGTTCGCGTTCGAAGCGGGCCCGGCGCCCGCCCAGGATCGGCGAATCCTCGGCGTCAACCTGGAGGATGACGGCTCGACCTTGTCCGAAGTCGTCGAAGGGAGCCCCGCGGACGCGGCCGGCTTAAAGGTGGGGGACCGGATCCTGCGGATCGGGGCCAAGGACGTGAAGGACTACGATTCGCTGGTTGAGGCCATCCAGACAGCCGAGAAAAAGACGACGGTGCGCCTGCGGCGGGGGGCGAAGGAGATGGAGCTTCCGGTGACATTCGAGCGATAAGGACTTCGTTCGAAGTTCAATGTCACGAGTCCGCGGCCCGCCACCAATACTCCTTCCGCCGGAACCGGGGGGTGGTATAATCACCAGCCATGCCGGACCCTGCCGATAAACCCGCCAAAAGCGGTGTCGGGGATAAGACCAGCCAGCGTTGCATCGGGTGCGGCGAGCTCTATTCGTCCGAATCCGCAATCAAGCACGAAAACTGCAACTACACCATGGCCCAGTTCCAGGCCGCCGCCGGCCCGGAGCCGGACCGGACCATCGTCTATGCGGAATCGAACGTCGAGAAATCGAATCCGCAGGGCGACTCGAGCTCCGCGAAGCGCAAGGTCGGCGAGCCGAACTGGCCGGACGAGGTCAAGGCCGCCGCCAAGGATCCGAAAAACCTCCTGAACCAGTACATCCTAGTCGCCCAGATCGGCAAGGGCGGCATGGGCACCGTGTGGAAGGCGTTCGACCGGTCGCTCCTGCGGTGGGTCGCCATCAAATTCCTGACCTCGGTGGACGGGAACGAGGAGGGCGTGGCGCGGTTCAAGCGCGAAGCCCAGCTCGCGGGCGGCCTGCGCCATCCGAACATCGCCCCGATCTACGAGGTCGGCGAGGCGCGCGGCCAGCACTTCATCGCGATGGAGTTCATCGACGGCGCGTCGATGTCCAACGCCCAGCTCCCGATGAAGGAGATTCTCGACATCTTCGTCAAGGTCGCGCAGGGGATCGAGGCCGCCCACAAGAAGGGCGTCATCCACCGCGACCTGAAACCCCAGAACATCATGCTGACAAGCGACAACTGGCCCTATGTCATGGACTTCGGCCTCGCGAAGGCGCTCCGGGGCGACAGCTCGCTCTCCGTCACCGGCGCGGTCATGGGGACGCCCGCCTACATGCCGCCCGAGCAGGCGCAGGGCAAGCTGGAGCTCATCGACCACCAGAGCGACGTCTACTCGCTCGGAGCCACGATGTACGCGATCCTGAGCCGCAAGACGCCCTTCCAGGCGGAAACGGCGATGGACATCCTCATGAAAGTCTGCAACGAGGAGCCCGTCCCGCCGCGCAAGCACAACCCCGAGATTCCGTCCGACATCGAGACGATCATCCTGAAGGCGATGCAGAAGAAGAAGGAGGACCGCTACTCCTCCTCGCAAGCCCTCGCCGACGACCTGAAGCGGTTCATCGCGAACGAGGAGATCGAGGCGACCCGGCCCGGCTTCATGACGCACATCGTCCGCAAGGCGAAGCGTCACAAGTCCGCGTTCGTCGCCGGGGCGGTCGTCCTCGTCGCGGCGATCGTCGTCGTCGCGGTCGTCCTGCCCAGGGGCCGGAAGAACGACGGCAACTTCGGCGGCGGCCTCAGCGGCGAGGATGAAGACGCCCGGAAGCTACGGGAGAAGTGGCAGGAAGATTGGCAGAAGATGAAGCTGGAACTTGGTTTCCGTGAGTGGAAGCCGGGACAGAATCCCAAGCTCGCGGAAACGGCCGCCGCGCACCTGAAGGAGATGCCGAAACTCAGGAACGACGCCATCGACACCCTGGTGATCCAGTGGTTCCAGAACGAAGTCGAAAAAGCCCGCGATGCGGTCGACAAGGTCTATCAGGATTCAAATGCCTGGACGAAGAATCGAGACAGGGTGATCCAGTGGCAGAACTGGTGCGACCAGTTGAGCATCCTGTCGGGGGGGTACGATCTGCTGAAGAAGCCGGCTGAATCGCTGGGTCCGATCCGCGAGGAGGCCGCGAAAATCTCGGGCTTCAAGGGGACCTTCTCGCTGGTGGTGACGGTGGGGCCTTACGCAGACATCGAACTCAAGCTCGCCGGGAACGCCGTCCCCCTGAGTGTTGAACCCGCCACGCCCTTCCGGATGGACGGCATACCGGTGGGGGACTACGTCCTCGTCCTGAAGCACAAGGATTTCGGGACATTCGAGGTGCCGCTGACCAGGCTCGAGGCGGGACAAACCTACGTCGTGACCGGAACGTGGCAGGACAAATCGTTCAAGTTCGCGAAGAAGAAATAAGAACCGCGCCGCTCAACTCTTGAGTTTGTCGAACACGCGCCTCACCCGGGGACCGTACTGATCTGGATTGATGGGCCCTCCGGCATCCTTCAGGTAGGACCGGTACTTCATCACTTCCTGGACCACGTCCTCCTCGCTGTCCCCGTAGATGAGCCGCTTCAAGGCGGACACCGTGACTAGCATCGTGTAGAGCGCCTGCTTGGACTCGATCGCGCACCTTCCCTTGGTCTGGACCTCATGGTCCAGATTCCGCAGGGCGCCTTCGACCTTGTCGAGCGCGGGTACCGGATCCTCCTTGAAGCAGTCGTCGATGCTGATGGAGGCCAATCCAGGCAATTCCTTGGGAAAGTCTGAGACCTTGGATTCGAGGTCCCTGGTCCACGTATCCAGGTCTTGATGGCGCTCAATGATTTTCTTGTCGAGCTTGGCGATGAAGTCCTTCCAAATGGTTTGGAATTTGGCGGCATCGGCTTCCGACTGGAGCCGATCGTCCTTGCGCTGCTTGGCGGCCTTTTCAATGCGGGCCCGGATCACGTTGTCGCAGAGTTCGAATCCGAATCCGGCCATGGACTTGAAGTAAGGATTCTCGGCCGAGGCGTCGCCCGACGCGTCGAGCGCCAGGGCCTCCTGGGCCGCGGCCAGGATCTCCTCCGGCTTCGCTTTGCCCAGCTGGAGCGTTTTCAGCGTGTTGTAGTGCTTGCGGCACCAGTCGAAGGCCGGCTCCTTGATGGTGATCTCGTCCGGGGCGGGCATGGAGAAGGCGCTCCTGAACTCGCCCTCCTTCATGCCGGCGATGTTGCTGAGGGAAACGGCCAGGTTGCTCCGGAAGTTGGAGATCTTGCCGTCCAAGTAGGCGCGGCACGCGTCCTCCACTTCCTGCAGAAGCGTCTTCTTGTCCTCGGCCGAGAGTTTCTGTCCGTCGGGGCCGTTGACAAGGTTGACGGCCGAGCGGAACTTGTATGTTGAAACCAGGGGACTGAACCTGGGTCGGATTTCGGTGACCGGGTCCTTGATGTCTCCCTCGGCGATCTTCGCCTGGACCGCCTTCAGCTGGGCCTCCGCGTCCTTCAGGAGGTCGGCGCTTCCCCCGACCTTCTTTTCCACGGAGATCTTCAGGTCCTCGATCGCCTCCCTCAGGATGGGCTCCTTGGCGGCGGGCGCATCCAGTTTCTTTACGGCGGCGAGCCGCGCCTTGGCCCGCAACTGGTACGGGAAGAACGTGTACTTCTCGTAAATTGACGGCTGAACTTCGATGCGCAGGCGGCATTCAAAATACTTGATCCTGGAGTTGCCGAGCACCGACGTGATCTTCTCGATCGCGCCGCGGGGGTCGCCCGAGTCGATCAGCTCCTGCGCCCGGTCGAGCTCGCGGAGGGCGTTCAGGTAGGCGTCCTTGGACACCCTCTGGATCGCGTATTCGCGGGTCTCGTCCTGCTGGGCGCCGAGGAGAAGGGTGAGAAGGAGTAGGGCGCCCATGAGCGCGGATTATACTCCAAAGGCCCGGCGCCGGGTCAATCGTTTGCGAGAGGCGCCTCCCTCTCCTTCGGGCTCGACGCTTGAAACTTCGGGGTCTGGAATCCGGGATCTGGAATCTGGGAACTTCCCCAGTGCCGGTCTGTCCTTTCCCTTCACGGAGCGCGATCCCGTCCCTATAATCCCCGCGTGTCGGAACTACCTTCGGACCTTGCGCAGCTGCTGGAGGAAACGCGGACGAAGGGGGGCCGCGGGCTCACCCGGTGCGTGGACCTGGCCCTGCGGACCGCGCCCGCTTCCGTCCGGGACCTCCTCGCGACCTTCGGCCCCGCCGCCCTGGAGCAGGCCCCGGATCTCTGGAGGACCGTCCTTTCGTCGGCCGGCCGCCGGATGAGGGCGATCCTGGAGGACGTGCCCGGACGCGGCCTCGACGGCGTCATGGACGACCTCTTCGAGCTCTTCGCGGCCGTCTGGAATCTCGAGGGGGCGGGCGCCCTCTGGCGCGTCGACGACGAGGGCCTCCCCGTCATCAACCGGTTCTTCGAGACATTCGAGTCGCCCCTCCGCCACCTGGCGCCGCCTCCCCCGAAAAAAATCAAGCTCGACGCGCCGCAGCGGAGGATCCTTCCCCTTTCGGAGGCCAGGGTCGCCCCGGCGTTCGACACGATCATGCTCCTGCAGGCGCTGCTCGAGATCGGGGATTTCACGCGCGTCCCGGATCGGGCCCGCGAGCGGCACTACCTCTTCCTCGACGACTGGCGCCGGATGGTGTGGGAATCGTCGCGCGTGACCTCGTGGGAGCGGACGCGCGAGCTGGTTCTCGCGGCGCCGCCGCTCG
>DATHFI010000203.1:0-5369 GCA_035490275.1 Planctomycetota bacterium | reverse complement strand
GTGCTGGATCGTCGTGTGGTGGCCCGCCTGGTAGATGGAGTCGTAGATCCTGTCGCGCATCGCCCGGGACTTGTCGTCGCGGTCGACGTCCCCCGGGGTGACGACCTTCGCCGAGTAGCAGGTCCGCGCCGCCGCGACGATGGTGTTGTAGGGGTCCTTGAAGGTGTTGCAAAGAACGACGTCAGGGTCGGGGTCGAAGGACATGGAGCCGCATTATAGCGATGACAAAGTCGGGAGTCGTGCGTCGGGAGTCAGGAGTCGAAGAAAGAAGTCGCGTGTCGCGAGTGGCTTCGTTGAAACCCTGGACGAACCACCAAGACACAAAGACACCAAGCCGAGCCTTGGCGAAGGCCGCAGAAGGGCGTGGCCCTGCAGGCCACGCACCGGCCCTGCCGGGCCGGAGGGACGGCGGGGAGGGCCGTGGAAGAAGGCGGCTTCTCCCGCGGCCCTCCCGATCGTCCCCTTCTGCGGCCAGTCCTTGGTGTCTTCGTGCCTTGGTGGTTGGATTTCAACAGAGCCAGTCGCGAGTCTCAGCGCGCCGCGATCCGGAGGAGCTCGGTCATGGCGGGATCCTCGGGCCGGTACTCGAGCGCGCGCTTCGCCGCCGCCTTCGAATCCGCGATCCGGCGCAGGGCGTACCACGATTTCGCCGCCGTGGCCCAGATTTCGTAGGGAAGTTCCGGCCGCCCGGTGAGCTTCCGGTAGTCGCGATAAATCTTGTCCTCGAGGTCCCGCAGGATGTACTCCGCCTTCAAGGCCATCTTGTTGGCCTCCTCGTTCTGGCCGAGGTTGACGAGGCACGCGGCCCGGGCCGAGATGAGATCGGGCGTCGCGTTCGCCGGGTCCCTCATGAACTCAATCGCCGCTTCCTTCTTGAATTCAAGCCAGGCGGCCGCCGCGGTGTTGTCCCCCGCCTTCATGAGCCGCATCCCTTCGACCAGGACGTATTCGGGCCCTTGCCGGGACCCCTCGGCCAGCCTTCCCAGCTCGATGGCCGCCTTGCCGGCGGCGTACTGCTCCCGACGCTGCAACCAGTATTCGACCATGCCCAGCCTCGCCGCGACGTTCCTCGGGTCCCGGGCCAGCACCGCTTCGAAGTCGTCGTCCGCCTGGTCGGGTTTTCCGGTCCGAAGCAGGAGATACCCACGCCGCAGGACCGGCTCCAGCCGGCCCGGGTGCATCGTGACGACCCGGCCGATCGACTCCAGCGCCGTCTTCGCATCCTTGTCGGCCAGCCACTGCATCCAGATCTCGAGGCTCTCCGCCTTCGGGATGCGCTCGGCCAGTTCTTCAAGGTGTCGGCCGACGTTGATGTTCTCCACGAATCCATCGGCCTTGCGAAGTTCGTCCCGAACGTTCGACTCCTTGATGCCCGGCAGGAATTGGAAAAGGTACCGGTAGACCTCCTCGGCCTTCCTGAGGTAGAGGAGGGCCGAAGAGTAATCCTCGCGCTTCATGAGGAGGTTGCCGAAATCGAAAAGTTCGCCCGCGAATGTCCGTCGCGCCTGGACGTCGCCGGCCATGATGAGCGCCCGGGCCTTGTGATCCGGGTTCTTATCCTTGATGTTCTTTTCGGCGGCCTGCCGGACCATGTCGTCCTTTTTCTTCTCGAATTCCACCACGTCCCTGTTGAGCATGTCGCGGGTACGCGTGAGCGCCTCCCCCCGGTCCTCCGCGAACCGCATCGCGGGTTCCTTCCGGTCCTTCCGGTACCCGTCCCGTTCCTCCTCCACCGCGGTTTTCTCGACGGCCAGGCTCTCAGTGACCGCGAGCTGGCGGAGGATGAGGATCAGGGCGACGGTGGACGCCGCGGCGGCCGAGATGGAGGCGATCGTCACGGTGCGGCGGTGGCGCCTCCACCATTTCACCAGGATGCGCTGGGAAATGGGCGGCGTCGCGTGGATCGGCGAGCCGCCGAGCCAGCGGTCGAGGTCCTCCGCCATCGCCGCGCAGGACGGGTACCGGTTCCCGGGCTCCTTGTCCATCGCCTTGAGGATGATGATCTGGAGCGGCCGGTCGATCGTCGGATTGAGCTCCATCGGGGGCTTGGGATCCTCGTGGAGGATCTTCTGGACCACGAGCTCGGGCGTGTTCTCCCAGTAGGGCACGCGCCCCGTGCAGAGGTTGTAGAGCGTGGCGCCGAGCGAATAGACGTCCGTCCGGCGGTCGAGCTTGTTCCGCTCGCCCCGCGCCTGCTCGGGCGACATGAAGTTCGGCGTCCCGAGCGTCGTCCCGGACAAGGTCACGCGCACGGCGCGGTCGCGCAGGGCCAGCCCGAAGTCGGTCAGGTAGACGCGTCCCGCCAGGTCGACGAGGATGTTGCCGGGTTTCACGTCCCGGTGGACGATCCCCTGGTCGTGGGCGGAGTCCAGCGCGTGCGCGATGTCCCGCACCCAGGCCACGGTCTTCCGGAGGTCCTGCTTGCACTCGTTGACCATGCGGTCGAGCCCGCGGCCGTCGATGAACTGCATCGCGTAGAAGTGATGGCCGCCCGACTCGCCGACGCCGAGGACCTTCACGATGTTGGGGTGGCTCAGCTTCTGGAGCGCCTCGATCTCGCTGTAGAACCGCGAGAGATTGGACTTGTCGAGGGCGGATCCGGCCTTGAGCACCTTGATCGCCACGCGGGTCCCGGTCCGGAGATCCTCGGCTTCGTACACCACGGCCATGCCGCCGCGGCCGACTTCCCGGTTCACCCGGTAGGCGCCCAGCTGGGGCGGGATTTCGGGAAGCGTGGGGCTGGAAATCGAAGAGACGGGCCCCGCGGCGGGCGCGGCGCCGTCGGCGTTGAACATTGCGGCGACCGTGACGAAGCGCGACATGAGTTTGTCGGAGGCCCCGGCGGAAAACTCCTCGTGGCAGTCGGGACAGCTCACCGCGTTCTCGTGGCCGTTCCGGGGCTCGGTCCGCAGGCAGATCGGGCAGATCAGGACCTTCGTGCGCAGGTACTGCCGCAGCTCGGAGGCCTGGGGATGGGTGATGGCGCTCCGCTTGACGAGCAGCTCGAGCATGTCGAAGTCGAATCCGTGGAGCCGGATGTCCTCGAGGGTGGCGCGGACCTCGCGGATGGACCCGTCGGTGGCGTAGCCCTTTTCGATGATGCGCCGGGTGAAGATCTCCTCGATGCGCTCGCTGATCTTCCGCTGGTGCTCGTGGAGGAGGCGGGTCAGGGCGCCGCCCGTGATTATGCCCGATTCAAGGAGGATCGCGCCGTAGGGCTTGCGGCCTCCCGACTCGGCGTAGGCCTGGGAAACCGTCTCGAACTGCGCCTGGGAAATCAGCTTGGAGCGCAGGGCGAGCTTGGCGACCAGGGTTCCGACGTCGTCCATGGATCCTTTCCGGGCCTCGAAAGGCAGACCTTCTCCGGTCCCCTACGGGGAGACTATCGACAATTCAGAATTATACCTCGCACACAGAATTAATGGGGGGAAGCCATCAGCATTCAGCGGTCAGCATTCAGCGGAAAGCGGAAAGCGGAAAGCTCACGAATGCGCCTTGCCGGCCCGGGCCGCGAGGTCGGCCACGAGCGTCCTCAGCGCGGGGGGCTCCAGGACCCGCGCCTGGGGGGCGTGGTACAGGACCCACCGCGCCACCTCGGGGAGGCCCTGGACCATCATCTTCAAGACGACCCGGCCGTCGGGCCGCTCCTCGAGCCGCTGGGTCGGGTGCCACTCCTTCTCGCGGATCGTCCGCGCCGCGGGGCCGCTGAACTCGATCTTCACCGCCTCGGCGGGCCCCTCGGTGTACATGCCGAACCCGCGCAGGAGGTATTCCTCGGGATCGAAATCGCGCGGCCGCTCGAAGGTTTCGCGGGTGACCGTGATCCGGGCGATCCGGTCGATCCGGAGCGTCCGGATGTCCTTCCGGAATTCGCTGAAGCCGACGGTGTAGAGCTCGCCCGCGGCCCACGCGAGGCAGTAGGGGTGGAACCGGTACGACTTGGCCACGTCGTCCGCCGTGGCGCGGTAGGTCACCTCGACCTTGCGGCAGTCGAGGCAGGCCTGGCTCACGGCCGAGAGCGTCGACGCGTGGCGCGCGTAGTCCTTGTGCGGCCCCAGCCGCGCGAGGTGCGTGAAGATGAGGTCGCCGTACCGCGCCCGGTCCTTGGGACCGAACCCGGACTCGATTTTCGCGAGCGCGCTCTCGAGCCCGGCGCGGAGCGGCGTCCCCCGCAGGGGGGAGAGGAGGTTCATGCAGAAATAGAGCGACATCAGCTCCGGCTCGGTGAAGGTCATCTCCAGGTTCTTGCGCTGCCCCGAGGTGAAACGCCACCGGCGGCGCCCGTCGTCGTCTCCTTCGCCTTCGAAGTGGAAACCGGCCCGCCCGAGCATCCCGAGGTCGCGGTAGACGGTGCGGCGCGAGACGCCGAACTCGACCATGAGCTCGGCGAGCGTGGCGCCCGTCCGGGCGTAGGTGAATTTCCGGATCATCCGCAGGATCCGGTCGAGCTGCCGCCCCCGGGAGCGGTGCGACCTGCGGCGCGGCATCGACCTACCTCTTCCGGAGGACGGCGTCGGGCGCGATGCGCAGGCGCTCGAGGTGGGGCTCGATCTCGCGGAAGAACCGCCGGGCGTCGGCGCCGTAGCCCGCCGTCGCGCGCAGCCCTTCGCTCTGGCGGGCCCAGTAGGCGTTGAAGAGCCGCATCGCCCCCTCGCGGAGGTACTTCCCGATGATCGAGGCGAGGGAGATCCCGAAATCGCGCCGCTCGCCGTCCATGAGGAACTCGAGGAGGACGCGGCGCCCCCCTTCCCGGAATTCGTACCGCGAGGTCGCGGCCGTCTCGCCGTGGACCCACACCGTCCCGAACTCGCGGACGAGGCCCGCGAGGTAGAGCCGGCGCCCGCCCTGCTTGCCGATCCGCACGATGACATCCTCGCCGGGCGCGCTCTCGAGGATGGCCTTCACGAGCCGGCACGCCTGGCCAAAAAGAAAGTGAGACTTGTTCAAGCCCGACGCGACGGCCCGGTTGAGGTCGGCGGGCTCGGCCCAGGCCGTCCAGCATCCATGGACCGCCGCGGCGGCCCGCACGCAGGCCGTCCCGAGCCGCTGGGTGTGGAAGTTGAGGTCGGTCCGCGTCGCCACCTGGGGCAGTTCGAAATCGGCCTCGCGGTACCAAGGATCCGAGGCGGCCGGAGGATCGAGGGCGATGACCTCGAGGAGCCGCCGGAACGAAGTCGTGTGCCGGTCCGGGAGGAGGCCCAGGAACGCGAGCGCCGTGGGCTCGAGGGTCCCGACCCCCGTGGCGGAGGAGTAAAGCTCCTTGCTGTCGAGGACGGGCAGCCGCTCGGTGGTCCGGCGGTCGGAGACGGCGGTCGCGAGGGCGTTCCAGAGATTTACGGAAGGGTCATCCACCCGGAAGGCGGCGGCCG
>DATHFI010000202.1:0-5327 GCA_035490275.1 Planctomycetota bacterium | reverse complement strand
TTGCGGAACTCGAGGTCGTGCGCCACTACGTGCGGCTCTCCCAGAAATCCTTCTCCATCGACACGAACTTCTATCCCCTCGGCTCGTGCACGATGAAGTACAACCCGAAGATCAACGAGAAGATCGCGGCGCTCCCGGGGTTCGCCCGCATTCACCCCCACCAGCCGGCCTCGGAGGTCCAGGGCGCTCTCCAGGTGATGCATGATCTCCAGGGGTACCTCGCCGAGATTTCCGGGATGGACGCCGTCACGCTCCAGCCCGCCGCCGGGGCGCAGGGGGAGCTGACCGGGATCCTCGTCATCCGGGCCTACCTCTCGGAGCGCGGCCAGGGGAGCCGCAGCGAGGTCCTGATCCCCGACTCGGCCCACGGCACGAATCCCGCGACCTGCACCCTCGCGGGGTACAAGGCGGTCAGCGTGAAGTCGAACGCCCGGGGCGGCGTGGACCTCGAGGACCTGAAGAAGAAGCTCTCCGACAAGACGGCCGCCCTCATGATCACGAACCCCTCGACGCTCGGCCTTTTCGAGGAGGAGATCGTGACCATCTGCGGACTCCTCCACGACGCGGGCGCGCAGGTCTACATGGACGGCGCGAACATGAACGCCATCCAGGGGATCACGCGCCCCGGGGATTTCGGCGTGGACGTCATGCACTTCAACCTGCACAAGACTTTCTCGACGCCCCACGGCGGCGGCGGCCCGGGGTCGGGGCCCGTGGCGTGCAAGAAGCATCTCGAGCCGTACCTGCCGGTGCCCCGGATCGTGAAGCGGGACGAGGGCTACGCCCTCGACTCGGACCGGCCGAAATCGATCGGGCGGGTCAAGGCGTTCTACGGCAACTTCGGGATGCACGTCCGCTGTTACGCCTACATCCGGACGCACGGTCCGGACGGCCTTCGCCGCAACGCGGAAAATGCGGTGCTGAACGCGAACTACCTGAAGGGCCGGGTCGCGAAGCGGTTCAAGATCGCCTACGACCGGCCCTGCATGCACGAGTTCGTCATCGACGGCTCGCCCCTGCGCAAGCTCGGGATCCGCACGCTCGACGTGGCGAAGCGGCTCCTCGACTACGGCTTCCATCCGCCGACGATCTACTTCCCGCTCATCGTGCCCGAGTGCATGATGATCGAGCCGACGGAAAGCGAGAACCGGGAGACGCTCGACGCCTTCGCCGAGGCGCTCCTGAAGATTCTCGATGAAGCGAAATCAAATCCCGACCTCGTGCACGACGCCCCGCACACGATGCCGGTGGGAAGGCTCGACGAATTGAAAGCGGCGCGAGAACCTATCGTCCGCTACATGCCCAAGACCGGGACCGAGTGATTCTCGTTTCTGGATTCTCGATTCTCGGAACGCCCGCGCGGCGTTCTACCGACCGCCCCAGAAGCACCCGCCCCAGCGGACCGGGAAGTACGGGGAGCCCAGGCCGCCGAAGCCGAGCAGCCGCCCGACGAGAAGGATCTCGTAGGCGTCGTTCCAGTAAACGGTGGTCGGCGCGGGGATCCGACGCCGGGGCGTCCGCCGCTCGGTTTCCCGCTCACGCTCCGCTTCCGCGGCGCGCAACCGAACCCGGAGCTCGGCCTCCTCCCGGGCGCGCTTGCGGGCTTCCTCGCGGGAGCGCCGGGCCGATTCCTCCTCGATCCGCCTGGAGTCCGCCTCGAGGCGGCGCTGCTCGGCGAGCTCCTTTTCCAGGGGGAGCACCCACCGGCCCTCGTGCTCGACGAGGCCCTGCTCCTTGCGGAGCTCCGGGAAGGTGAGCCACCGGCCCCGATGTCGGACGAATCCGAGGGCCTCGCGCGCCTCGGCGTTCTCGGGGTCCAGTTCGAATGCCCGCCGCATCAGCCCTCCCACGTACTTGGGAAGGTCGTTCTCACGCGCCCAGGCGGCGAGTTTCAGGAAGTCGCGGGCGTCGCGGCTCTTTTGGATTTCCGCGTAGCGGGTCGGCCAGGCGTGGAGGGGAGTCTGGCCCTTCGTGATCGACATGACCTGGTCGGACGGAAAGGCGACGGTGCCGTATCCGGTCTCGACGACGACGCGATCCTTCTCCTCGCGGGCGATGCCGACGATCTTGCCGCCGCTCCGGAGTTGGATTTCGTCGGCGGACGCGATCGAGGGAATGGCGAGGGCGAGGATCAGGGTCGCGGCGGAACGGGACATAGCCACCTCCCGGGCGGAACCACTGTGCATTATATACGACGCCGCAATGAGCGGAGTTCCCGCAGGGCTCGAGCCACCGCGGCCGCCGGGACCGCGCCTTTCGACGCCCGGAAAACCGCCGCCACCTCGTCCGGCGACGCGCCCGCCCTCAAGGCCCCGCCGAGGTGCGACGGGAGCTGGCGCCACGCCCCGAGGGCGGCGAGGGTGGGACCCACGATCAACTCGCGCTCCCGAAGCGTCAGGAAGGGACGCGCCAGCGTCTTGCCGTATCCTTCGACCAGGATCCACTCCGCGAGATCCGGATGGGCGCGGACCATATTCCGCATCATCGCTGGATAGTCGGGCCCGTAGACGGTCCGGCAGAGGCGCTCCCCGCGGCGCCGCCACGCCCGGACCGTTTTCGGCCGCTCCCGCGGGATGGAGGCCCGGTCCGGAGCTTCGCGGTCGAGCAGGGAGAGCGCGTTGATGGCGCGTGGAAATCCCGCGAAGAGGTAGGTCTGGAGCAGGGCTTCGCGCAGGTCCGCCGGCGGGACGCCGGACGCGAGGGCCCGGCGCACTTCGGCGACGAGCGGTTTCTCGAGACCCCGGGCCGCGCGGGCGCAGACCCGGGCGAGAGCCGCGATCCGCTCGGGACTCCGGTGCGCCACGGGCCTAGTACTGCGAGCCGGATTCCTCGAGCGCGAAGACGAATCCGGAGTCGGTCGCCACGTAGAGGATCGGGTCCCAGGGATTGGTCAGGACGTGGCCGATCTCGACCAGCGGGAACCGCCCCACGATGTCGCCCGTCAGATCGTTCATCTGGTAGATCTCGGAATTCGGCCCGAGGACGAGCACGCGGTCCTCCGACCCCTTCACCAGGAAACGCTCGCCGAGCGGGATCTTCCACCGGAGCTGGCCGCCCCGCCAGGGCCCCTCGGGGGCTCCCGTCTTCGCGTTCTTGTGCTGGGGATTCAGCTCCATGGCGAAGAGCGCGCCGTCATCCGACTTCACGTAGACGGTCTGGTCCTTGACGACGATCGGAGACCGGAGGAAGCCGCCCGTCTCGTACTTCCACGTCAGCGACCCGTCGTTCGGGTCGATGCAGTACACCGCGTAATCGAGGCCGCCGCACAGGAGGTACCTCCGCGTGCGGATCGATTCCTTGCCCGTGGAGTCCTTGTACTTCTCCTGGACCTTGTGCAGGAGCGGATCGGCGGTCAGCTTGTCCAGGGCCGGGAAGGTCCACTTCTTCTCGACCGCGTTGACGTCGTAGCAGTAGCAGCGCCCGTCGGCCGAGACGAAATAGAGATGGGAGGAATCGACGATCGGGGGGTTCTGGATCGTGCGGTCGCCGCTGCCCACGTCGGCCGGGAAATTCTGGACCGACTCGCCGCGCTTTTCGACGTCGAGCCGCCACACCTGGGTCCGGTCGGCGGCCGGGATATACACCGATTCGCGCGTGGCGAAGGCCCGGGCGCTCGGGGCGAAAGGCAGGGCCCGCTGCCAGAGCAGCTTCCCCGTCTGCCGGGCAATGCAGTACAGCATCTGCCTCGAGATGAGGTAGACGTTGTCCCCGCGCTGCGCGGCGAGGAGGAGCTGGAAGATCCGGTTCTTCTCGCGCTGGGCCTCCAGGGACTTGGCCCCCGGGCCCTCCGCCTTCAGCAGATCCTGCAGGACCCGCTCCTGGGCGCGGAGCTGCTCCTCGTAGCCGCGGATCTGCTCGAAGACTTCGCCGGGCTCGGTCGGGAGGTAGTCGAGCGGGGCCCGGGTGGGGATCTCGAAGATCCACTTCGTGAGGCCGTAGAACCGGTCGACCGCCAGGACCTTGTTGTCGGGCGTCTCGATGAAGAGATTCTCGCGGCCGATCGAAATCCGGCGGATGGGATAGTCCGCCCACCGGTGGGTCCATTTCTGCTTCTTGAAGGGGAGGGCGCCGACCTCCTGGAGGACGGACTCCTGGCTCGCCTCGCCGTAGGCGTTGAGCCGGGCGTAGGACTCCTGCATCCTGCCGCTCGAGCCGCAGCCGCCGGCCGCGGCGCCGAAGAGGAGGAGGATCACCGTGGTCCGCGCGCCGTTCATCGCTCCTCCTTCTTCTTCAGGAAATCCGCGAGATTGATCTTGTGCTTCCGCTCGTACTCGTGGAGCTTCTGGATCCGCTCGATGTCGGCCGAGATCCGGTTCACCAGCTTGAAGATGTAGGGCTTCCCCTCGAGCCGGTCCTTCAGGTCCTTGAGCATCTGGTCCCACGAGCCGTCGTACAGCTCGTCCCTCAAGGTGATCAGCATCCGCTCGTCGGCGGAAAGCTGGGCGCAATACTTCTCGTAGGGGCCGGGCATGGGTGTAAGTTACGAAGCCGGGGATTCTAAGGGCGCGCCAAAATCGTGTCAACGAATTGGCCGCCCGGGTTTCCCCGCCGCGTGGGCCTTTCCCCCGGCCCGCCCGGTATCAAGACGGTTCCGCGGGGTCCGATCCCTGCACCGGCCCGGCGCGGCGACCGAAGAGCCGCCAGGCGGCGACCCCCGCGAGGACGCTTCCCGCGGCCGCGGCCGGCGCCGGGACTTCCGCGATCCGGAAGTGCACCAGGGCGAGGACGAGCGCGTTGTTCGCCGCGTGGGCCAGGATCGGCGCGGCCAATCCGCCGGAACGAAGGGCCAGGCCGCCGAACCAGAGACCGAGGACGAAGGTCATCACCATCCGGGGCGGAAACAGGTGCGGGGCCGCGAAGAGCGCCGAGGAAATCAGGAGCGCGGCCGCGGTCCCGACCGAGTTCCGACAGCCCCGGAGCGCCGCGCCCCGGAAGACCGCCTCCTCCCCGAGCGGCGCGAGACCCGCCAGGAGCGGCCACGCAGCCGCGGCGGGAATGTCCCGCACCCAGCCTTCGAGGCGATCCAGGTCGGGCCGGTAGTCGCGCCCCAAGACGCGGAAGAAATCGAGCAGCGGCTCCGACAGGCCCAGGAGCGTCGCGGAGATTCCCGCGGTGCCGGCCAGAGTCCAGAAGATCAATCCGGCGTCGAGCCGGCCCGGCGCGAGGAAGGCGCCTTGCGGCAAACGGCGAATCCACGCCCCCGCCGCGACCGATCCGAGGAAGGAGAGCGCCAGGAGGGTCGGACCCGCGACGATGGGGAGATCGCCGGAAGAGGCGGCGGAGATCGCGAGCCACGACGCCCCGGCGAAGGCGAGGACAACGAGGGC
>DATHFI010000201.1:0-4574 GCA_035490275.1 Planctomycetota bacterium | reverse complement strand
CCTCGCCGCGAGGTCCGAGTCGCGGAACGTCTCACGAAGGAGTCCGCCCACCGCCCGCTCGGCGGCGATGGATTCGCGCGGGGCCTCGAGCGTGGCCACGACGAGGAGGACCGGCGTGCGCATCCGGCGCGCGACCCGGAGGATCGGGGTCGCCATCGCCACGAAGCCCCGACGGTTGTAGAGGCCCGTGGTCTCGTCGAGCATGTCCATCCCCTTCAGTTCCGTCCGCAACTGCTGCTTCTCGACGGCGTACCGGAGGCGCCTCGGAAGTCCCTCGGCCAGCGATGCGTCCTTGACGAGAGCGTCGACGGCCCCCTGGTCGAGCGCCGACGACCCCACGCTTTCTTCCCCGAGGGACGTGAGGACGATCACGGCCAAGTCGGGATGTTCCTGTCGCACGCGCAGGTAAGCTTCCACGCCCGGGGCGTCGGGAAGGGCCATGTCCAGGAGGAGCGCGTGGTACGGACGTTCCCCCAGCCGCTTCATCCCCGCCGCGAGCCGGTCCGCCACCTCGACCCGGAAAGCGATCCGCGAGGCCGGTCCGAGCGCCTCGCGCACGCGTCGGGCCTCGGCGGGGTCGTGCTCGACCAGCAGGACGTCGAGACCCGGTTCGTTCATGATTTCATCCCCGGGAGGCGGACGCCCCCCTGCGGGGATATCGACGGTTTCGGCGATTTTCCTTGAATCGACCGCCCCGGAATGTTGTTCTTACTGATGGAGGTCGGAGCGGCCTCCCTCGAACTCTCTGTCTGGGGAGTGTCGAATGCGTCTCTTGTCGGCGGTCGTTTCTTCTCTGATTCTGTCCATTGCCGCGCTCGGCGCCCTGCCCGGCACGGCCCATGCCCAGCAGGCAGTCGCCTATCAAACTTCGTTCCCAGACGCCACCGGGTGGACGCTCAACTCCCTCTGGGCCGTGGATAGCACTCCGGCCCTGGCCCCCGCCACTCCGCCCCCCAGCGGCACCAACCTCAATTACAACGACGCGTCGGGACAATACTTGGGCACGGTGCAGGGGACGGCGCGCTCCCCGTCCATCAACCTCACCAACGCCCCTTCGGGAACCCTGACTTTCTGGTGCGACTACCAGACGGAGACCACGGGGACCAGCTACGACCAGCGCTGGATCCGCATCTTCAACGCATCCTCAGGGACGCAGCTCTACCAGGGCCAGTTCGCGGGCTCGGGCGGCGCGATCTCCTGCCCGGCCATGACGACCTGGCACCAGCACACGATCGACATGTCGCCGTACGTCGGGTCGCCCATCCAGATCGAGTTCTTCTTCAATTCGGTCGACAGCGTCGGCAACAACTACTTCGGATGGGCGATCGACGATCTCCAGCTCATCACCCCGGACGTCACGCCGCCCGCGGCGATCGACGACCTCGTGGCGGACCAGGCCACGCTCACGGGGATGCGGCTGACGTGGAGTTCGCCCTTCGACGACGACGTTTCCGGGGTTGCGGCCAGTTTCGACCTGCGCTTCTCGAAGACCGCGATCACCGAGGCGAACTTCGCCCAGGCGACGCAGGTGTCGGGGGAGCCGGCGCCCTCCGTCCCGGGAACCGTGCACACCATGACGCTGGCCAACCTCGAGCCCGGCACGGTTTACTACTTCGCCATCAAGTCCACGGACGTCGCCGGGAATGTCAGCGCCATTTCCAACGTCGAGGTGAAGTCGACCGTGGCGCCGCCGCCCACCTCCAAGGGGGGCGGGGCGGGCGGCAAGTCGGTGGACCGGTACCACAACTGCTCGGCGGGCCTGGCGGCCGATCCCACGGGCCTGATGGTGCTGGCGGGCATCCTCGGCCTGGCTTGGGGGACTCGCGCCACGCGGAGAAAAAACAAGTCCTAGGTAATTTCCGCTAAATGCGGTATCATTCTGTGTTGTAAAGACTAGCGAGCCCTCAGACGGGAGCGGGAACTCCGTTGAGCGGTTCTTGATCGGGTGGGTGTGTGGTGAGGATACCAACATGAATCGATCTGCCATTGTTGCCGCATCGGCCGTGCTCGTCGCCTTCGCGCTGATCTCAGCTTCCTCCGCTCCGGCGCAGGCGCAGCAGGCCGCGGCTTATACGAATCACCTCGACAGCTCTTCGGATGTCGCCAACTGGTACCTGGATGGCTATCCGTTCCCCTTCGCGGTCGATTCGAGCCCCATCGGCGGGATCACCGGCGCCAGCCTCAACTGGAACAACGGCGTCGATATCAACGCGGACTATCCGTACGGATACTTCCAGGTGCAGTCCATGGACATCACGGGGATGTCGAACCCTGTCCTGAGCTTCTGGTGCCGGTACGAGATGAACAGCGATCCCCAAGTCGACTACCGCGAAATCTACATGTACGAGCAGAACAATTACGACTACATCTACAAGATGTTCATGGGCGACGGCGACGGAGACGGCAACATCGATCTCGATTGCGGCTCCATGAATCAGTGGCACCAGCACACGATCACCCTGCCGGCCACCTTCGTCGCCACGGGCTCCTTCTTCATGCAGTTCTACACGTACTCCAACCTGTATTACCAGGACTCCGGGATGGATGGCTGGTTCATCGACGACATCCAGATCCTCGTCCCCGACGTGACGCCTCCGGCCGCCATCAGCGATCTCGCCGTGAGCAACGCGGCGCTGGACACCCTCGACGTCGCCTGGTCCTCCCCCACGGACGACGACGTCTCCGGCACCACGGCCTCGTTCGACCTCCGCTACTCGACCACGGCGATCACGGGCGCCAATTTCTCCTCGGCGACGGCCGCGGCGGGCGAGCCCGCTCCGGATGTCGCGGGAACCGCGCACACGATGACGATCACAGGGCTGGCGAACGGCACGATGTACTTCTTCGCCGTGAAGACGACGGACATCGCCGGGAACGTCAGCACGATTTCCAACCTGCCCTCGCTGGCCACGCTGACCCCGCCGCCTCCGCCGCCGCCGACGGGCTCCACCGCCGCGCCCCAGGTCCAGAAGGTCGACAACATTCTGCCCTGCTCGGCGGGTGTGACGGCGAATTCGATGGGCTTGCTGGCACTGGCGGCCCTGGTCGCCCTCGCGGCCGCGGCGCGGATGCTCCGGAAGTAGCAAGACCTTAGTCTTCAAGCGAACTTCAAGACCCCCTGACTCGCGTCAGGGGGTCTTTCTTTTTCCGGCGCCGACAAGGATCAGCGTCAGACCTTGAATGTTTCCGGCGCGGGTCTGAAGGGGCGGGCGAGCCAGAAGGGTCTCCTCATCCCTCCGGGACCGGGCGCGGGCTTCGTCAGCTTCAGCCACTCCCGGAATATCTCGTAGGACTTTGCCGTATCCGCCGCGACGTCCCCGTAGCGGTCGTCCGGCCGCGCCTTCTCCACCCGCACCGCCTGGTGCCAGCAGTGCATTCCCGACAAGGGGTCGGGATGGGTGGGAAACGCCAGGTTCTGGTGGACGCCCGCCTCGGACCACGCCACGCGGCGCGAGTCGGGGTCGGCGCTCTCGAACGGGCGGACGCCCTGCGCGTACCGCAGGCGGTACTTCCCGCCGCCCTGGTCCTCGATCGACGCGAGCGCGCTCGACCACCGGTCGGGCCCCGCGCCCTCGTGGAGCCGCCACCGGCCGAAGTGGTGCGAGCATCCGACGATCCCCGGCAGAATCCCCTCCGTGACCACGAGACGAGGCACGAAGTGCCCGGTCTCCGTCGAGACGCGCACGAGCTCGCCGGTCTTCAGGCCGAGCCGCTTCGCGTCGCGCGGATGCATGAGAAGCGGATTCGTGTTCCCCAGCTCCCAGAGCCACTTCGCGTTCCCCGACCGCGTGTGGATCTGCGTCGGGAGCCGGAACGTCGGCAGCAGCGTGAACTCGCCCTTCGCGGGGTCGAGCGCCTCCGGCCGGACATGGCTCTTGAGATACCCCGGGATCGCCTGGTCTTTCCATCCCCATGCCGCCAGCGTGGATGAATAGAATTCGAGTTTTCGCGAGGGCGTCGGAAACCCCGCGACCACGCCGCCCGGTTGCTCCAGCCCGCACGCCTTGCCTTCGCGGGAGGCGATCCGCGTGGCCGGATCGACCGCCGCGCCGACGACCGGCCACTCGTGGAGGCTGTACTTGGCCGTGCTGATTTCGACCGCGCTGAACTTCCGCATGTACTCGAGCGGGCTCAGCCCGGCCGCCTTCGCCTTCTCGGGTAGGCCCGGGACGCTGTTCTCGAAGAGCCAGCGGTAGTACGTCTCCATGGTCATCTTCGTCCCGGGTTCGTACGGCGACTCGAACCACTTGCGGATCCCGAGCGAGCCGTCGGGATCGATCCGCCACGAGAGCTCGATCCAGAACTCGTCCTCCTCCCACACCTCGCCCGGATTCGCGTCCCGCGTCAGCTCGACCCGCTTGCCCTTTCGCTCCTTCACGACGCGCAGGACCGGCTGGCGGAAGGCGAGCCACTCGCCGGAGTGGGTCTCGAACGACATGGTGTCGTGCCGCTCGGGGCCGAGCCCCATGGGGAGGACGTAGTCCGCGAAGATCGCGGTCTCGTTCCACACCGGCGTCATCGCCGCGTGGAGTCCGACCTTCGCCTCGTCCTTGAGCATCTCGATCCAGGAAAAG
>DATHFI010000200.1:0-4116 GCA_035490275.1 Planctomycetota bacterium | reverse complement strand
GAGCCCCCGCCTCCCGCGATTCCGCTTCAGGCGGTCCTGCGAGTCCGCGACGGCCTGGAGCTCCTGCAGGACGAACCGGGGCAGGACGATCGGGCCGTCGAACAGGCGGAGATCGATCAGGTCGGCGACGCGACCGTCGATGATCGCGCTCGTGTCGAGGATCACCGGCCGCCCGCCGGGCCCGCCCTCGCGTTTCAGCTCGACGAACGGGATCACGAACTTAAAGTCGTCCTTCGCGTGGAGGATCGAGAGGATCGAGAGGAAGCTGAAGACGATGGTGAGCCCGATTTCCATGGTGGGCGTGGGGTGGTACGCCGGGACGAGCGCGATGGCGCGCAGGACCAGGTTCGAGATGATGAATCCGAAGACGACGCCGAACATGACGACCGAGATGATCGAGATGAACCGGCGGGCGAAGGCGAGCTCAAGGAGGACGCAGCAGAGACCGATGCCGATGCCGATCGACATGCCCTGCCACACCGGGGCGCCATAGGCCTGGATGCCGATCTGCCAGCCCATGAGGCCGCAGACGGCCACGAAGAGGCCCCGGAGGACATTGAGCATCTACGCAGTATACAGTGGGCCGTTCGCTGTTTGCAGTTCGAGGAGCCCATCGATCGCGACTAAAGGATGTTTTCGAACGGATGGAACAAGCGGCGGTATTCCTCCTGGGCGTACCGGTCGGTCATCCCCGCGATGTAGTCGGCCACGGCGCGCGGGACCCCCACTTGCGAGCTCCACTCGCGGAACCTCGGCGGGAGCTGGTCGGGATTCGCCGTGTACGCCCCGAACAGGGCCGTGATGAAGCGCTTCGCCTTTTCGCTCATGACGACGACGCGGTGGTGCCGGTAAAACTCCGTCTGCAGGAACGCCTGCACTTGGCCCTTTCCCCTCGCCATTGGCTCGGAGAACCGGATCGGCCGCTCCCTGGCCTTCCGCACGTCCTCGACGCTCCGCGCGTTCATCCGCGCGAGCGTCTCGAGCGACGTCGTCACGAGGTCCGTCACCTCCAGGTCGATGATCGACCGCACGATCGTCCGCATCCGGAGCTCGGAGTCCATGGCCGTGAGATCTTCGCCGATCCTTGCCGCGGCCCCGCGCCAGAGCTCCAGCCGGCCGACCTGCGCCTCGGTGATGAGTCCCGCCTTGAGGCCGTCGTCGAGATCATGGGCGTCGTAGGCGATCGAGTCGCTGATGTCCACGACGGAGGTCTCCAGGAGCGGCGCCCACGACGGCTCGTACTCGGGCTCGACCGGCATCTCGGGATGGACCGTGTGCTTGCGCATCGACTCGCGGGTGTCCCACGTCAGGTTGAGCCCGGGAAAGCGCGCGTACCGGCGCTCCAGGAGCTCGACCACCCGGAGTCCCTGCAGGTTGTGCTCGAAACCCCCGTGATCCTTCATGCACTCGTGGAGCGCGTCCTGACCCGAGTGGCCGAAGGGGGTGTGCCCGAGGTCGTGCGCCAGCGCCAGCGCCTCGCACAGGTCCTCGTTGAGCGCCATGGCGCGCGCGATCGTCCGTGAAATCTGCGCCGCCTCCATGCTGTGCGTCAGGCGCGTGCGGTAGTAGTCGCCCTCGTGGTTGACGAAGACCTGGGTCTTGTATTCGAGCCGCCGGAACGCCGCGGAGTGGATCACGCGATCGCGGTCGCGCTGATAGGCGGTTCTGTAAGGATGCTCCTCTTCCGGATGGCGGCGACCCCGGTGTTTCCCCGCCTTAGCGGCAAACGGGGCGAGCGTGCGCTCTTCACGGTCTTCCAGCTCCTGCCGCGTGATCATTCCCGGTCTCTAGTTGCGATGACTGATGACAGATGACCGTCTTCCATCAACTGTCATCCGTCATCTGTCATCCGTCATCACTTGTTGACTAATCCAAGCTTCAGTATTTCATCAATCATGTTGAGGAGTTCGGTCAGGTCCGTCATCGTGATATCCGCCATGTGCGCGATCCGGAATGATTGGTCCTTGATTTTCCCGTATCCCTCCGAGATCGTGACGCCCCGTTTCGCCAGCTCCGCGTTGAGCTTCCCGACGTTGATCCCCTTCGTGTTGCGGATCGCCGTGAGCGTCACCGACTCGTACCCTGCCTCGGGAAAGAGCGCGAACTGTTCCCTCGCCCACGCGCGGCACGTCTCGGCCATCTGACGCGTCCTCGCGAACCGCGCCTGGAAACCCTCCTTCATCATCCGGTCCAGCTGGACGTCGAGCGCGTGGACGAGCGAGATCGCCGGCGTCTCGGGCGTCTGGTTCTTGTCGTCGTACTTCTGGTACTGGACGAGGTCGAAGTAATGGCCGCGGTCGGGCACCCCGGCCGCCTTTTTCAGGGCGCGCGGGCTCACCGCCGCGACGGTCAGCCCGGGCGGAAGGCCGAACGCTTTCTGGACGCCCGCGAAGAGGAGGTCGATCCCGAGCGCCTCGAAATCCATGTCCACCCCGGCCATGGAGCTGACGGCGTCCACGCAGAACATCACGTCGGAGTGCTTCCGGGCGACCTCCGCGATCTCCTTCAGCGGATTCATCAGGCCGGTGCTCGTTTCGTTGTGGACGAGCATGAGGGCGTCGTACTTCCCCGTCGCGAGCAGCCGATCGATCTCCTCCGGTCGATTGGGGCGGCCCCATTCGACGGAGTATGCGTCGGCGGCCCGGCCGTTCTCCCTGGCGATTTCAAACCACCGCTCGGAGAAAGCGCCGCACGTGCACGAGAGGATCCGCTTCGTGGAAAGATTTCGAACCGAGGACTCCATGGCGCCCGTGGCGGACGACGTGAAGAGAAAGACCCGCCCCGCCGCCACGTGGAGCAATTGCTTGAGCTTCTCGCGCGTCCGGGCGTGGAGCGCCTCGTACTCCTTCGCCCGATGGCTGATCATCGGCACGCTGCACGCTTTCAGCACGTCCGGATGGACCTCCACGGGTCCCGGGATGAAGAGCTTGAGGTGGTCGGTCATTTTCTCCTCTTGGGCGGCTATCCGCTTTCCGCTGTCCGCTTTCCGCCCGCGAATGGCTGAGAGCGGATGGCGGAGAGCGGAGAGCTTATCTGAGTCGGCACATCAGAAACCCGGAAAGCATTTTCGGATAGAAGTCGGTCGATTTCTGCGGAAACCGTTCGCCGTGGCGGACGACCCGCCGGATCTGCTCCATCCGGACCGGGTTGACGATGAAGGCGCAGACGGCGCGCCCGGACACCACCCGATCGACCGCCTCGTCCGCGGACCGGACGTAGTCGACGAACCGCTCGTGCGCGGTGTCGTCGGGCGTGATGCCCATCATCCCCTCGAGAATCACGGTGTGGAGGATGTTCACGTCGAGCGATCGCCAGTCGATCGACCGGGGCGCGGCGACGCGGCCGGCCGTCGAGGAGGTGTCGCGGACTCGAAGTCGGGCATGCGCGACGGAAGGGAGCGCGAGCCCGAAGGCGGGTGAATCCTTCCCGTCGGTTCGCACGGCCTCGAACATCTCCGCCCGCGCGCGCCGCTCCTCGAGGGGGTTCGCGAAGGTCCAGGTCTTCACGTCGAAAATCCCCGACAATTTCTCGAGAAACGCCTCGCGGTTGACGGGGGGCCGGTCCCGGATCACGCGGTGGGTCGGGAAGCAAGTGAGCCCCGGATCGTCCATGTTGACGAAGGTGGCCAGGACGTTTTCGTACGATTCCGCCCCCGCTCCCCGCCGGCCCGCGGCGGCGCACTCGCGACGGTACGCCAAGGCGGTCTCATACCGGTGGTGGCCGTCGGCGATGATCGCCTCGCGCGGCTCCATCGCCTCGACGATCTGCCGGTTGGCATCGGAGTCGCCGATCCGCCACGCCGCGTGCTCCTCCCCGAAGTCGTCGACCGCACGGAGGTCCGGAGGCCGCGCCGACGTCGCCGCGTCCGACACCTTCGCGATTTCGCCGGCGGGATCGGAGTACAGGAGGAAGATGTGTCCCAGGTGAATCGCCGTGGCCCTTAAGAGTTTCAACCGATCGATCTTGGGGCCTGCGTGCGTCTCCTCGTGCGGGTGAATGCGCCCCGAGTCGTAGTCCTCGAGTCGAACCATGGCGCAGACACCCTTGCGGGTCCGTTTCGCGCCCTCGAAGGTGTAGGTCTGGTGAATCGCGTACAGGCCCGGCTCGGGGTCCTCC
>DATHFI010000199.1:0-4273 GCA_035490275.1 Planctomycetota bacterium | reverse complement strand
GGAGCATGACCGTGACCGGCACCTTCGCAAGTTCCGCGTGCGGAATCCTCTTCGGCCGGATGCGGAGTTGAGGTGCCTGGCCGACGAATGGAACGTCCTCCGGTGAAGGATCGCGGACGGTAACCTCAAATTCGTCGTCTTCGACCTTTCCACCATCCGGCCCGTCGAGCTTTTCCAGCACATACCGGCGCCACTCCTTGGGCACTCGTCCCACGACGGAGCACCTCAGCTTCACGATCTTGCTCTCTTTGCGCTCCCCGACGTCAAAGGCGATTTCCATCTCCTCGGGGGCTCCTGAGGGCGAGGTCCACTCGTACCCGGGGATGGCCGTTTCTTCCGGCGCGGCCCGCTTCAACTCCTTTCCGTCCTCACCCAGTGCCTCGATCACCTTCAGGTCCTTCCACATCACCACCTGGGTTTCAGGTCCGAGGGTCGGAGAAATGCGGAAGATGGCCCTCCATCGGGGTGAACCGCTGAAATCGATCAGCTTCCGCCACCGGGGCGCGGGCTGGGGAATGGCGATGTTCCGGTAGAAAAACCACGGCGGAGGTTTGTAGGGAAACAAGGGCTGCCCGCGATGGACCAAACTCACCTGGCTGTCCCACGCCCCGCCGACGTAAAAGTTGGTCCGATCGCCGAGGCGCACCAGCGCTTCGAGGGGCCAGACGTTTTTCAGCTCAACGTCCAGCGACTCTTTCGATAGATTCTCCCTGTAATAGGGATTCACATCGATTTTCATTCCCGGCAGGCGGTTCAAGTCGTCGACGTAATTCCACAACCTCCGATTCTCCCCCTTCAGATCGATTCGCGCCCCGCGGCCGAATCGTTCGCCGAGTTCGCGCTTCGTCTTCAGCTCGGACCGCAAGACCTCGCGGTAAAAGGCGGGAAGCCGCGACGCCTCCTTCTCGACTTCTTCACGACGCGTGTCGGCCAGGTCGACGAGATCCGAGATCGCCCGAAAGCTGGCGGCGGGATCGCTCTCGTTGATGGCGTCGACAAGGCTTCGTACCGTCGAATCTCCCGCCTGCGCCAGCACGATCGCGAGAAGGGCGAACGCCACGCTTCACCTCAGGGGGATGTCGCGGAAGTCAAAAGGAATCTCGACCATCACCAGGGGATGCGGCGCGACTAAATCCAGCGAGACCGCCGACGATCCCTTCCGCCACGGGAAACTCACGATGTTGTCGATCCGATCCACGTCTTTGGGACTCAGCCTCGATTGGGTGTACCAGCGGGGGGAGACCTGCCAATCTCCGCTCTTTTCATTCAGGATCAGAAGGGGCTTGATGTCGCGCCACAGATCGCGTTCGCAGTCTGCATTCCAGACGGCATTGACTCTAAGGAGGAGGTGACCGTCCTCCTCTTTCCAGAGTGGGATTCCGAGGGATGGGATGCCCTCCCTTGACGGCGTCGACGGCCGGGAAAGCGGGTTTGGAATGGACGCCAGGAGTTGCAGTCCTTCGGCGACGGCGACATGAATTGTGCCCCGAATCCTCGTGAGCTTGGTCGCTTCCGGCGCCGGAGGCGGTTGATTGAGACGATGGAAATAGAAAGGATAGAAGAACGTCCTCGACGTCGGCAGCGCCTTGAATCCACGGGGCTCCACGATCCGGGGTGGTCCTCCGAAATCTCCCCCTCCTCGGTCCGGTTCCTTGGCCAGATTGTTGCCCTTGTCGTCGGTCACTTCTTCGATCTTCCACCCGATCCAGACGACTCTCGTACCGCGGGGTACGAGGAGTGCGGCGTGCTCACGTAAGTGCCCCGGGAACTGATCTCCCCCGCCGTCCCAGATGAACCGGTCGATGAAAAACCGCATCCCGTCCTTGTCGACGCTGGGCAGCGACCGAAACTTCGACGGATAGATCTCGATGCCGTCGTCCTGGAAGCGATACATCAGATCGCCGCGGGCCCGACAGACGTCTTCCACAACTCTCCAGAGGATCGCGTCTTTCACGGATAGGGTCGCTTTTCCCTCGGAGGCCGAACCCACCAGGCGAATTGGAATCCCGGTCTGACGTTCAAGATCGGCGGCGATCTCCCGCAGGGGTCGATCCTTGGCTTCGATGGAAACCCAGGCGGGTTTGCCGAACGCGGTCAGCCTGTTGATGAGCCGGTCGATCAGAACCTTTTTTTCGCCGGTGCTTTCCGCGGCCGCCTTCCGGAGCTCGGGTACCGCGGCAATTCCGATTCGCGCCAGGTCTCGCGTCGCCTCTTCGCGGAGCGCGATCTCGTCGCTCCCCAGCTTCTCGACGAGCGCGCGCACTTTGTCGGCCGGGTCCTGGTGCGCGAGGAGCAGGCACAGCCCGAGACTCACGGAGCGGAACATCTACTTATTCTGACGCGCGGGAAGGCGCGAGGTTAGGCATTTCGGGCTGAAGTCCGAATTCTGAAGTCTGACCACTGGCTATTCATACGACGCATGACTTCTCGCGTCACAAGACCAGGCTGCGGCCATTCCGCTTCAACCAGCGTTCTGCGTCGGCGTACGTCGGATGGAGTTCCGCGACCCGGGCCCAGAATTCGGGCGAATGATTCCTGCGATCGATGTGCGCCAGCTCGTGCGCGACCATGTACTCGAGGATTTCCGACGGCGCCAGCATGAGGCGCCAGTTGAAGCGCAACCTCCCCGTCGACGAACAGGTCCCCCACCGAGTCCTGGCGTCGCTGATCTGGACCGATCGAAACGTGATCCCGAAACGCCTGGCGAGGTCGCGGACCCGGCGTTCAACTTCATCCTCGGCCAGAGCCTGGTACCAATCCTCCAACGCGTACCGTACGGCGGACTCGTTGGGTGCCGGCATCGAGACCACGAGCGCGTCGTCGCGGCGCTCGACGGCCGGAGGTCCCGCGAGAACTTCGAGCGTCAGCTCCGCTCCAAGCAGGGGCAGCTTCGTGCCGGTGACAAATCTCCGGTTGGGGACGATCTTCTCGAGGCGATCAAATCGGGCGAGATGGCGCAGGAGCCAGGTCGACTTTGACTTGATGAACCGTTCGGCCTCTGAATCGGGTGCCCTCCGGGGAAAGACGACCCGCACTCCGCGGTGAAGATGGATCTCAAGACGCGCGAACCGAGCCCGGGCGCTCCGTTTCAGCTCGTACTCGACGACGCGCGCGCCGAGATCGATCTTCAATTCCCCCCCTTGGATGCCGGATGCCGGATGCCGGATGCTTTCTTGCCGATTCTGGATTCTGGATTCTCGATTCTGGATTCCCGAAGCGTGCCGCATGAAGCTTGGAGCTCACCCCCTAGTGCTTGATGCTTGATGCCTGATGCCTGATGCCCGGTGCTTGATGCCTGATGCGCCCTCTTCGTGTTACTTCTTGGGCTCCGGTTTCTTCGTCTCCGGCTTCTTCTCCTCGGCTTTTTTCTCAGGCGGCTTCTTCTCTTCGGGCTTCTTCACTTCCGGTTTCTTTTCTTCGGATTTCTTCTCTTCCGGCTTCGGGACGTCGGGCTTCTTCACGAGATCGACCTTCGTCTTGCGCAGTTTCCGGAAGCTGTCGGCGGAGATGACGTAGTACCAGTCCGCGAAGCGGCGGGCGAGCGCCTGCTCGCGCTTTTTCCCCGCCTCGAGCTTGTTGTCATGCTCCTTCTTCTTGTAGTCGTAGTCTTCCTTGTCGTGTCTCTTCTCCTCGTCGCTCTTCGGCGTGCCGTCCTCCTTCACCTCCTTGGGCTCGGGCACGGCCGGAAACGCGGACTCGTCGAAGCGCGTCTGGATGAGCAGGTACCGGCTCTCCTTGCCCAGTTCCTTCCCGTCGTCGGCGTCCGACACGATCTCGCCGAACCACAGGTGGTACTCGACCCCGTCCTCGGAGTGGGCCGCCATCTCGCCCTCGTTCGCGTACAGCCGGCCCTGCGCCGCGTAGAAGCCGCGTTCGGCAAGGTCGCGGAGATCCGATCGCTTCAGCTGCGCCTTCTCGCTCCGGAAGTGCTTCGCGAGCTCCTCGGGTTTCCGCCGAACGTCGACGATCTTCAGCTCGTCGAGCGCCGACACGAGCTCGTCGACCGACTCCTTCTTCAGCTCCTCCCCCGCGGCCAGGGAGTCGAGCTTCCAGTCCCCCCTGTCGTCCTTCGCGAGGCTGTTGAGCTCCTGGTTGCGGATCCGCTCCGCCGCCTCGTCGATCGTGTACGAATCGAGGATGAGCTTCTTGATCTGGGACGCCGAGACCTGGAGCAGGTCGGTCTCCACCCAGTCGGAGAACTTGGCGGAGACTTCGTACGGGACTTTGACCTCGTAGACGCGCTTCTGGCCCGGCCGGCGCACGAACCGGTAGC
>DATHFI010000198.1:0-2615 GCA_035490275.1 Planctomycetota bacterium | reverse complement strand
CGATGCCGCCGGCACGCCCTTCGAGGGTTTCCAGTGGCGCAACGACGCCAACCTGAACCTCAACTACCTGTGGATCGAGCACTACGCCGACACGGTGGCCTCGGGCTCGACGCTCGCGGTGAAGTACGACCACATCGTCGTCGCGCGCTCCTACATCGGCCCGATGGTGGCGGCGGGCACTCCGCCGGGCGGTGGCGGCGGCCCGGGCGGGGGAAGCGGGGGAGGCGGCGCCTGCGGCTCCGTCGGGCTCGACCTGATGCCTCCGCTCCTCGCGCTCGCACTGTGGCGGCGGCTCAGGCGATAACTCCGTCATCCTCCCGCTGTGACCTGATGTGGACCCTTCACTCCGTTCCCGCACTCTCGTACTATTCCGGTGAATCGAGGGAAGGAGATGCCTTCATACCCGGGACGTCGGCTCGGGGGACCCGCCACGTGGCACGGCCATGAACTCACGAAGTCCGATTCGTGGCTCCGCCGCTTCACTCCTTCTGATGTCGACCGTCTCCGCGCGGACTTGGACAAGATTCGTCGCAAGGAGATCCGGGAAATCACGCGACACGACATCGGACTCGCCCCCCTCTTCGCGGAAATCAGGCACGAGGTGCTCAACGGCCGGGGATTCGTCCTCCTGCGCGGCATCGACCTGGCGGACCTGTCGATTGAAGACGCGGCGCGGCTCTTCTGGGGGATCGGGACCCACTTCGGCCGGCCCCTCCCGCAGAACGCGAAGGGACACCTGCTCGGCCACGTCAAGGACCTCAAGCTCCGCTCGGACGATCCGGCCGTGCGCATTTACCAGACGAGCGAGCGGCAGGGATTCCACACCGACTCGTGCGACATCGTCGCGCTCATGTGCCTGAGCCGGGCGCGGAGCGGCGGACTCAGCAGCCTCGCGAGCACGTGGACCGCTTTCAACGAGATGAACCGGCGCCGTCCTGACCTGGCGATGACGCTCTTCGAACCGATCTGGACGGACCATCGGGGCGAGCACCCTCCGGGCGCGAATCCTTGGTTCTCGATTCCCGTCTTCAGTTGGCACTTGGGTAAGTTGATCGGGATGTACCAGCGGCGGTACATCGAGTCCGCGCAGCGTTTTCCAGCGGCGCCTCGGCTCTCCGGCAAGCAGAAGGAGGCGCTGGACCTGCTCGACGAAGTCCTGGAGGAGATCCTGCTGCAGATGTCGTTCGAGCCGGGAGACATCCAATTCGTGCACAACCACCAGATCCTGCACGACCGGACCGCCTTCGAGGACGATCCTCAGCGCCCCCGGCATCTGCTCCGGCTCTGGCTCGCCCCCGAGGAAGGGTGGGAGCTTCCGCCCGTGTTTGCGGAGCGCTTCGGGAGCGTGAACCCGGGAGACCGAGGAGGGATCCGGATCCCGGGTCTGGACCCGACGGTCTCGCTGACGCCCTGACGCGGCCGACGACCCGCGATCTGCTACACTGACCCGCCCCGTGCCTCACTTCATCATGCAGATCGAGGGCCTGAAGAAGGTCCATGATCGCAAGGTCGTTCTCGAGGACATTTCACTCTCCTTCTACCACGGCGCCAAGATCGGCGTGCTCGGCGCCAACGGCTCGGGAAAGTCCACGCTCCTCCGCATCATGGCGGGGGCCGACCGCGATTTTGACGGACGCCTCCACCACCATCCCGGCTCGAAGATCGGCTATGTCGCCCAGGAGCCTCTGCTCGACGCGACGAAAACGGTCCGCGAAATCGTGGAAGAGGGCGTCGCGGACCGCGTCGGCGACGTGAAACGCTACGAGGAGCTCAGCGAATCGCTCGGGACGCTCGAGGGCGACGCGATGCAGGAGGCGCTCGACCGCATGTCGGCCCTCCAGGAGAAGATCGACGCCTCCCAGGGATGGGAGATCGGCCGCCACCTCGACATCGCCGCGGACGCCATGGAGCTCCCGCCCTGGGAGATGAAGATCGCCGACCTCTCGGGCGGCGAGCGGCGCCGCGTGGCCCTCTGCCGCACGATCCTCTCGGATTGCGATCTTCTCCTCCTCGACGAGCCGACGAACCACCTCGATGCGGCCTCGGTCGCGTGGCTGGAACGGTTCCTCCAGGAGTTCCCCGGCACCGTCATCGCCGTCACCCACGACCGGTTCTTCCTCGACAACGTGGCGGGCTGGATCCTCGAACTCGACCGCGGTCGCGGCATCCCGTGGCAGGGGAACTATTCCTCGTGGCTGGAGCAGAAGCAGCGGCGGATGGAGCTCGAGGGAAAGGCGCGGGAGGCGCGACAGAAAACCCTGGCTCGCGAGCTCGAGTGGATCCGCATGTCGCCGCGCGCCCGGGTCGCCAAGCCCAAGGCGCGCATCACGGCGTACGACCGACTCGCGGAGGAGGCGATGGAGCTGCACGAGGATTCGATCGAGCTCCAGATCCCGCCGGGGCCCAAGCTCGGAACCAAGGTCATCGAGATCGCCGGCCTGCGGAAGGCCTTCGGCGACAACCTCCTCATCGACGGCCTCGACCTCTCGCTCCCCCCGGGGGGCATTGTCGGCGTCATCGGCCCCAACGGCGCTGGCAAGACGACGCTCTTCCGGATGATCCTGGGCGCGGAGAAGCCGGACGCGGGGACGCTCGAGCTCGGGCCCTCGGTCTCG
>DATHFI010000197.1:0-3299 GCA_035490275.1 Planctomycetota bacterium | reverse complement strand
TTCAACGCGGACTTCATCGCCGCGGCGCTGAGGTCCGTTCTCGAGAAGTATGCCCCGGGCGCGCCGCCCGAGGGCGCCACGGGCGACGACCTGATGAAGGGCGGATGGTTCGAGGCCGCCGCGAAGAAGCTCGCGGACGATCCGCTCAAGCTGGCGGAGCTCCGGCGGCGGGAGGGCAAGATCGACGAAGCCCTCGGTCTCCTCGACGCGGCGGCGAAGAAGGGCGCCGATGCTTCCGCCGTGGCGACGGTCCGGGGTCGGACGCTCCTGTCGGCCGGCCGCCTCATGGAGGCCAGGGGGTCGCTCGGGAAAGGCGCCTCGCCGGAGGCCGCCTACTACCTCGCCCACGCCGAGAGGATGCTCGGCCGCGACGACGTGGCCAACGGAATCTGGGCGAAGCTGGCGGAGTCCTCCGCGGAAGATCGGTGGGGATGGCGGGCGGCGGCGAACACGACCATCCACAAGGACCAGAAGGCGTACGGACCCGCCGCCGTCGGATTCGAGGACGTCTTCTGGAGCGCGGCGCCCGGGGCCGGAGCGACCACGACGCGGTGGGAGCGCACGCCGGCCGATCTCGAGGATGTCGCGAAACGCGCGGTGGCCTGGCTCCTCCGGAATCAGTCGGCGAACGGTTCGTGGAACGACGCGAGGTACGCGTACTGGCCGTCGCCGGCGATCCAGCCCAACGTCCACATGGCGGTGACGGGCCTCGCCTGCGCCGCCCTTCTCGAGTGGCGCGACGTTGATCCCGCGCGGATCCGCGCGGCTCTGGCGGTGGGGGAGAAATTCCTCTTGGACGAGAAGAACATGGCGCGGGGCCAGAACGAAGAGCCCTACGCGGACGCGTACCGCCTGCTTTACCTGGCCCGGAAGCACGCCACGCTCGCCGACGACGAGGCGAAGAAGACATCGAAGGAGCGCATGAACGCAATCGTGAAGAAACTCGCGGCGATCCAGGGCAAGGACGGCAACTGGGCGCACGAGTATCCCAATCCCTTCTGCACCGCGGCCGTCCTCCAGATGTTGCTGCTGGCGCGCAAGGCCGGTGCGGAAGTCGAGGAGGGCATGCTGGCCCGCGGAGCGGAGGCCCTCAAGGCGACCCGCGACGACAAGGGGCGCCAGGCCTACTCCGCCGACGGCAAGGGCGACAACGATCCCAATTCCAGCGGCCGGGACGCCATGTGCGAGGCGGCGCTCCTGGAGCTGAAGGCGACCGAACGGGAGTCCTTCGAGGCGGCCATGGACCAGTTCTGGTCGTTCCTCGACAAGCGGGAAAACGTCCGCGTCTGCGACTTCCACTCGGACGGCGAACTCGCCGGCTTCTTCTTCTTCAACAACTTCTTCCACACCACGGAGGCCTTCTCCCTGCTCGAGGGGAAGGGGCGCGAGGAGTCGCTCGCGAAGGCCGCGGCCCACCTCGCGAAGATCCCGGAGATCGACGGGAGCTTCATCGACAGCCACGAGATGGGGAAGAGCTACGGGACGGCGATGGGCCTGCTGTCGCTCAAGAACGCGCTGAGGAGGTAAACGAATACAACGAGACAACCCAGGGCCACTACCCTACAGGCGATTCTCGATTCTGGATTCTCGATTCTCGGGTCGGCCGATTTTTCTTATCTGGCTCGAAGCTTGAAGCTCGCCGCTTGAAGCTTTTTATTTCGGCTCCTTCTCCCCCCCTTTCTCCGCCTTCAGCTTCTCGAGGGCTTCCTCCTTCGCGTCCGTGAATCGCTTCACCTTGTCGCCGAAGCGCTCCTTCAGCTGGGCGAGCCCCTTCTCGAACGCCGGGATGTTCTTGTCCTCTTCGGCGGCGATGACGATCAGGGCGTAGAAGTCCCGGACGTCGTCCTCCTCTGAGGGGATCCTTCCCGCCTTGTCCATCTCCCAGAACTTCCGGCCGGCGGCGACTTGGAGTTCCTTCCGCTTGGACTGATCCCGGTTTTCATACAAAGGCGCCAGGATGTCCTTCATCTCCAACCCGGCGAACAGGCCGTCGATTTCTTTCCTGCCCTCAACGGGGACATCCTTCAAGCCGGCGAGGTATTTCCTGGCCTCCGCGAGTTTGAAGTGCCCGAGCCTGAGCGCCTTCGGGAAATACTCGACCTTCGCGGCGTTGTCGCCCTTCTCCGCCTTGGCTTTCAGGTCCGCGAATGTCTTGCCCGATGTCATCATCGCTTGGAAGCCTGCGACCGACCGTTCACCCTCGAGGTTGGCGATCACCTTCCCCGCGGCGTCCATCGCCACGAGGTGGGGAAAGCCCTGGCCGCCGACCGTGGAGAGCAGACCGTCGTCCTTCCGGCCCTCGATGTGGGTCGTGATGTGGAGGAACAGGACGGCTCCCTTGGCGAACTCGGGGAACCCCTCGTCGGAGAGCGCACCGCTCTCCAGCTCGTTGCAGGGGGGTCAGTTCGCGTAGCTTCGGGTGAAGTAGGCGAAGATGAGCTTGCCGTTCTTCTTCGCCGCCGCTTTCGCCTCGTCGTAGTCGGTGATCCACTTCGTCTTCTTGAAGAAGGGCTTTTCGAGCTTGTGGGCGAGGTTTTCCTTCATCGTCTCCTGGTTTTCCTGCGCCCGGGCCGGCAGGGCGGCGGCCAGGAGCGCGAGCGTCGCGGCTCCCAGAAAGCCATGTCTCACGGGGGTCTCCCTAAATGGATCGCCGACGGTTCATGCCGATACTCGAAAAACCCAGAACCTGATTCGATTATGTCCGGATAACCCCGTCCCGGCCACTATTTCGTCGGCGCGGGAGGTTCGACCGGGTACCCGGCCGCCCGCCACGCCTGCATGTGGCCGTCGAGGTGGAGCACTTTCCGGAATCCAAGGCCGATCAGCTTCCGCGCCGCGCTCTCGCTGAAGCCCCCGGCCCTCCCGAGGCAGCATCCGCAATAGACTACGATCGACCGGTCCTTGGGTATTTCACGAAACGTGGTCTCGAGGTCGGCCAGGGGGACGCGGATCGACCCCGGAATGTGGCCGGCATCGAATGTCGATTTGTCCCCGACGAAAACGAGCAGGAGGTCCGCCTTGGATTCCTGGATCGTTTTCAGGGCCAGCGGACCGAGCCCCTGGAATTCGCCTCCGGGTACGGGTCTGGGATTGCCCCGTTCCTCCTCGACGAGCCGGCGATATTCCTGGGCGTCGACCTTGGCATCGATGGGAAATCCCCAGGTCTTCCACCCCAGCAGGCCGCCCTCGAGGCAATACACCGATCGGGGGTACGCGGCTAGGAGCGGAGCGACCGCGTCGAAGTGAGGGTAGGGATTTCCGACCGCGACGAGGATGGCTTCGCGGGGAAACATCGTGGC
>DATHFI010000196.1:0-2464 GCA_035490275.1 Planctomycetota bacterium | reverse complement strand
AGGAGGTAAAGTGTCGCCCCCGTGGAATAGATCGGAGGCGCCTCACGGATCGGAGTGACCTCTGGAGCGGAGCAGCCCATGAAGCCCAACAGCAACCAAGTCATGTTCCGCATCGGTGGTCCCCAATGAAGAATACGCGGACGCGAGAGCTTCCTTAAGCGAGTTCAGCCGCAGGTTCCCTCCATCGCCGGCGAGATCGGCTCGACCTGGGATTGATTCCCGGAATTGCGGGCTAAGAAGCCACTAAGAAGCCACTCTCTTGACATTCCGGACATTCAAGCGAGGATGGCGGGACGAGGGAGGCCATGGGAATTCAGCGACTGGTCCAGATCAACTGCGGGAAGCCCCAAGGAAAGCCCGACGGACTCTGCAGGAAGTGCCAGCTCCTGATCGAGCATCACGGGGTCCACTTCCGGGTCCTCAAGCACGACGATGTCTATGACGTCTATTCGCTCAGCTGGTACGCGAAGGGCGAGTCCGAGTCCGCTCCCTCCATGAGCCAGCAATCGCGCGTCCTCCACGTTTCGGGCCCGGCCTTCGCCAAGTTCAAGGAGTTCGTCTAGAATCGCGCCCCGCGGAAAAGCGGCGCGAAGCTTGACCCCCAGGAAATCAGGCACTAATATTTTTTCGACCGACCCGGCAGAAATTCCGAAGCGCGCGCCCGATTTTCAGGTTATTTCACTATATGCGCCTCAAGGATATCGACGGCTGGCCGCCGCAGCTGACGGAGTCCTACACCTCCCGAAAAGGCCTCCCCCCCTCCGCCCCGGCCACCTTGAAGAGGTGCCGGATTTACTACATTGCCGAAACCTCCTCTCCCTATCTGTCGGTCGTGGTTGAGTACCTGGGCCGCGACTGGCACGCCATGATCACGGACCACCCGGAGTCCCTCTTGAAGCGCATCGAGGCCACGCTCCAGGGGCAGGAGGGCCGGCCCCTCGCGGACCTGGGCGACCTCGAGGTTGTCGTGCTGACTTGATCCCGGAGAGAGGGTTCCCTCTTTCGCGCCGATCGGCCTCGAAGTAGAATCGCCCCCCGCGGCCGCCGCGTTGGTCGTACGCCGCTCTTGGAGGTAAACGCCATGGCTGATCGCGTCGTCGTCTCGGTCGGCACGAAACGCGGGCTCTTCTTTCTCGAATCGAGCGCGAAGCGCGATCGATGGACGGTCTCGGGGCCCCACCTCAAGGGCTGGTCGGTCTACCACGCGACCGTCGACGCCCGCAACGGCGCCCGCGTCCACGCCGCGGTCTCGAGCGAGGCCTTCGGCACCAACACGTTCAGCGCCGACCTCCGCGCCCGCAAGTTCGCCGGCGCGAAGCGGCCGCCCGTGCCGCCCAAGCTTCCTCCCCCGGCCCTCAAGTTCGCCCGCAAATGGAGCATTCCGGTCAATCCCAAGGTCTGGCACATCGAGCCCGCCCGCCGGTACGAGCGCGGCGTCCTCTACGCCGGCACGGCGCCGGCCGGCCTCTTCCGCTCGGAGGACGACGGCCGCACCTGGGAGGAAATCAAGTCCGTCACGAATCACCCCTCGCGCAAGCACTGGATGCCCGGCGCGGGCGGCATGTGCCTCCACTCGATCCAGCTCGACCCCGCCAATCCGAATCGCATGTGGATCGCGATCTCCGCCGCGGGCGCCTTCCGAACCGAGGATGGCGGCCGGACGTGGAACCCGGTCAACAAGGCGGTCGCGAAGTACGTCGGCGCGCCGAAGAAAGGCGAGACCAGCACCTGAGTGCACAAGCTGCTGTTGCACCCGGCGGCGCCGGGGCGGATGTACCAGCAGAACCACTTCGGCGTCTACCGCAGCGACGACCACGGCGACACCTGGTACGCCATCCACAAGGGCCTTCCCTCCAACTTCGGCTTCGGGCTCGCGCTCGACCCCAACGACGGCGACGCCTGCTTCGTCGTGCCGCTGCAGCCGGAGCAATACGCCTATCGCGCCACGCCCGGGCGATTCGCCGTCTACCGCAGCGGACGCCGCGGCTGGAAGGCGTGCGATCACGGCCTGCCGACGAAGAACGCGTACCTCAACGTCCTGCGCGAGGGGATGTCGAACGATTCGCTCAAGCCCGGCGGAGTCTACGTCGGCACCGGCACGGGACAGCTCTTCGCCAGCCGAGACGCGGGCCGCTCGTGGAAGGAGATCGCGACCTACCTTCCCCCGATCCTGTCGGTCAGCGCCGTGGTGGTGTGACGTGGCCCGCGCGACCCTGGTCCTGCCGCGCCTGCTGCACGAGTCGGTCGGGTCGGCCCGCCTGCGCGTGGAAGGCCGCACGCTGCGCGACGCGCTGGAGGACGCCTACCGCCGCCTCCCCGCGCTTCGACTCCACCTCTGCGACGAGGAGGGCGGCTTCCGCCCCCACGTCCTCTGCTTCCACGAGGGCGAACAGCACCCCATGAACACGCCGATCGAGGACGGCGACGAGATCCTGATCGTGCAGGCCATCAGCGGCGGCTAGAC
>DATHFI010000195.1:0-5194 GCA_035490275.1 Planctomycetota bacterium | reverse complement strand
GCCGACGCGATCAAGCTCTTCTTCAAGGAGGACATCACGCCCTCCATGGTCGACCGGTTCCTCTATTTCGCGGCGCCGGTCCTCGTCTTCGTGCCGCCGGTGTTCGCCTTCTGCGTGATTCCCTTCGGGAACCGGATTGGGGACGAGCACCTCCAGATCGCGAATCTCCCCATCGGCATCCTCTTCGTGATGTCGGTGCTCTCGGTCGGCGTCTACGGGATCGCGTTCGGCGGATGGGCCTCGCACAGCAAGTACTCGCTCCTCGGGGGCCTGCGGTCGTCGGCCCAGATGATCTCGTACGAGCTCTCCCTCGGCCTCTCGATCATGCTCGCGATCATGCTCTCGGGGACGGTCGACATGCGCGGCATTGTCCAGCACCAGATCGACAACGGGTGGAACATCTTCGGCGGCGGCAACCCGTGGCTCATCCCCTTCGGGATCGCCGGCGCGATCCTCTTCTACGCGGCATCCCTTGCGGAAAACAATCGCCTGCCCTTCGACCTTCCGGAATGCGAGGCGGAGCTCGTCGCCGGGTACCACACCGAGTACTCGAGCATGAAGTACGCGATGTTCATGCTCGCGGAGTACGCGGCGATGATCACGATGAGCGCGCTCCTGACGACCCTTTTCCTCGGCGGCTGGCATTTCCCGGGCATCACGGATCCGAACGACTACAGCCTGCTGGGAGGCCTGATCTCGCACGCCGTCTTCGCGGCGAAGGTCGGGACGATCCTCATGGTCTCGATATGGATCCGGTGGACGCTTCCCCGGTACCGGTACGACCAGCTCATGAACCTCGGCTGGAAGGCCCTCGTCCCCGCGGCGCTCGCGAACCTCGCGATCGTCGCCGTGATCGAGGTCCTCCGCGGCCCAACCTAGGAGTCCCGATGGCCAAGCGGAGCCTGCGCGTCATGGTGTGGCTGCTCCTTCCCGCGGTGGTGAAGGGGATGCTCGTCACGCTCCGGCGGTTCCTCTCCCGGAAGACGACGCTCCGGTATCCCGAGGAGCGGCACGTGCCGCGCAAGGGGTACCGAGGCGAGCACCGGCTCAAGAAGGACGACCAGGGGCGCATGAAGTGCGTCGCGTGCTTCATGTGCCAGACGGCGTGCCCCGCGGAGTGCATCACGATCGTGGCGGGCCCGTCGCCGTGGCCCGACCGGGACAAGATCCCGGTGAAGTTCGACATCGACATGCTGAAGTGCATCTACTGCGGGATGTGCGAGGAGGCGTGCCCGTGCGACGCGATCGAGCTCACGCCGACCTTCAACATCGTGGCGACGACGCGGGCTGAGAAGCTGTACGACATCAACAAGCTGCTGAGCCTTTAGGGACCCCCGAGCCATGGCGGACGCCCTGAAGGCCGTCGCGGCGGATGTCCTCGCCGACCCCGTGTTCGCGGTCTGCGCCCTCGTCGCGGTCGGGGCGGCCGTGCTCATGGTCACCCGCCGCAATCCCGTCTACGGCGCGCTGTGGCTCATGCAGTGCTTCCTCGCCGTCGCCGTGATCTTCCTCAAGCTCCACGCGCCCTTCCTCGCGGCCATCCACGTCCTCGTCTACACGGGGGCGATCCTGGTCCTCTTCCTCTTCGTGATCATGCTCCTCAACCTCCAGCCGCGCGAGCTGGGGGAGGAGCACTCCCGGCCCGCCAAGGGGCTCGCGATCGGCGTGTGCGCCGCGCTCCTGCTCCTCCTCGCCGCGTGCTTCCTGAAAGGCGCGCCGGACGGGGCGCCCTTCCGGGACATCAGGCCCGTCACGGTCGGAGCGGGGGACACCCGCATTCCGGTTTCCGCCGATTCCTGGGGCGGGGTCGAACACGTGGGCGCGGAACTCTTCGACCGCTTCATCGTCCCCTTCGAAATCGTCTCGGTCCTGATCGTCGTGGCGATCTTCGGGGCCGTTGTTCTTGCGAAACGGAAACTATGACGAAGTATCTGCTCCTGAGCGCGATGCTCTTCTCCATCGGGGCGTTCGGCGTCCTCTCGCGCCGGAACCTCCTGGTCGTGCTGATGTCCGTCGAGCTCATGCTGAACGGCGTGAACGTCGCCCTCGTGGCCTTCGCGCGGTTCCACCAGAACCTGGACGGGCACGTCTTCGTGATGATGGTGATGGGCGTCGCGGCCGCCGAGGTCGGCGTCGGCCTCGCCCTGCTCATCGCGCTCTTCCGGAACCGGCGCAGCGTCGACGCGGGCGACCTCACGACCCTCAAAGGATGACCGTGACGAACGAGACGATGATCGCGCTGATCCCGGCGCTCCCGCTGGCGGGGTTCGTCGTCAACGGGCTCTGGGGACGCCGCCTGCCGCTCCGCGCGTCGGCGATCGTCGGCTGCGCGGGGCCCGTCCTCGCCTTCCTCCTCTCGCTGGTGCTCTTCCAGGTCAGCCGCGGCTCCCTCACCCCCCTGACGAAGGTCCTCTGGGGCTGGATGGCCGCGGGGAATTTCTCGATCGACGTCACGTTCCGGGTGGACGCCCTGACCTCCGTGATGCTCCTCGTGGTCACGGGCGTCGGGTCCGTCATCCATGTCTATTCCATCGAGTACATGAAGAAAGACCCCGGGTTCGCCCGGTATTTCGCCTACCTCAACCTCTTCATGTTCTCCATGCTCGTGCTGGTGCTCGCGGACAATCTCGTGGTCATGTTCGTGGGTTGGGAGGGCGTGGGCCTATGCTCGTACCTGCTCATCGGGTTCTGGTTCGAGGACCTGAAGAACGCGGACGCGGGCCGGAAGGCCTTCGTCGTGAACCGGATCGGCGACTACGGTTTCCTGCTGGGGATTCTCTTCCTCCTGGCCATCTTCGGCACGGTGAGCTTCCCCGAATTCGAGTCGCGCGCGGCCGAAAAGAGCGCGGCGCTTCTCGCGGCGCCCGCGCTGCTCCTCTTCCTCGGGGCGTGCGGCAAGAGCGCCCAGATCCCGCTCCACGTCTGGCTGCCCGACGCGATGGCGGGCCCGACGCCGGTGAGCGCCCTGATCCACGCGGCGACGATGGTGACGGCCGGGGTGTACATGATGGGTCGGCTGTGGCTCGTCTACAAGAGCGTCCCCTGGGTGTGCGACTTCATCGCCGTCGTCGCCGCCTGCACGGCGCTGATGGCCGCGATCACCGCCTGCGCCCAGACGGACATCAAGAAGATCCTGGCCTGGTCGACGATCAGCCAGCTCGGCTTCATGTTCGCGGGAATGGCGAGCCTCCAGTTCCAGACGGGGATCTTCCACGTCGTGACCCACGCCTTCTTCAAGGCCCTCCTCTTCCTCGGCGCGGGGGCCGTCATCCACGCGCTCCACGGGGAACAGGACATCCGCAAGATGGGCGGCTTGTGGCGCGATCTCAAGGTGATCTTCGTCACGTTCCTGGTCGGGGCCTTCGCGCTGTCGGGCTTCCCGTTGACCTCGGGTTTCTTCAGCAAGGACGCGATCCTGACCGCGGTCTACGAGCGCTACGTGTCGACGGGCGACATGCTGTGGCCGCTGTGGATCCTTCTCCTCGGCGCCGCGCTCCTCACGGCCTTCTACTCCGGCCGGCTCATCGCGGTCGTCTTCCTCGCGAAGCCGCCGGAGTCCGCGGAAGGCCATGAGCGGGAGCTGCACCGCCCCGGATGGCTGATGCTGGGGCCGCTCGTGGTCCTCGCGTTCCTCGCGCTCTTCGGCGGGTTCCTCCACCCGGGCGTGGACCGCCTGCTCCAGACGATGAACTGGACGTCCGCCGAGGAGCACGGCCACGACGCGGCGCATCTCCTGAACGCCGGGATTTCCGTCGTGATCTTCCTCGTCGGTTTCGGTGCGGCGCTGATCCTCTACGGATTCCGGCGCGGCCTGGTCGACCGGATCCTCGCCTGGGAGGTGGCCCGGGGGTTCCACCAGCTCGCGGCAAACAAGTTCTACTTCGACGAGATCTACCGCTGGACCGTGGTGGCGTGGACGAAGACCGCCGCGGCGGTCCTCTGGTTCATCGTTGACCGGCTCCTCATCGACCGCCTTCTCGTGGAGGGGGCGGGCTGGATCGCGTACCGGTCCGCGACCGCGCTGAAGCGGGCGCACACCGGGGCCGTCAGCCTCGCGGCGGGAGCGATGGCCGCGGGCGTGGTCTCCCTTCTCGGATACCTCTTCTTCCGGTTCCTGATCCATGGTTAGCGACATCCCCTGGCTGTCCATCCTGACCTTCCTCCCCGCGCTCGGGGCGGCGGGGTTGCTCCTCGCGCGATCGGAGGAAGCCGTCCGACGCGTCGGCCTCGGCTTCGCGCTGGCGGCGGGGATCCTCGCGGCGTTCCTGACCGGGGCCTTCGATCCGAGCGCGGGCGCGGCGATGCAGTTCCCGGAATCCCTGTCGTGGATCTCGGCGGGCGGACTCGACGTCCGCTACTCGCTCGGCATGGACGGGATCGCGCTGTCGATGGTCGCCCTCACGGCGCTCCTCACGCCCCTCGTCATCCTGGCCTCCTGGAAATCGGTGACGGACCGCGTCCGGGGATTCCACGCCTCGCTGCTGCTCCTCGAGTCCGCGATGATCGGGGTCTTCCTCGCCCGCGACCTGTTCCTCTTCTACGTCTTCTGGGAGGCGATGCTCGTCCCGATGCTGCTCCTGATCGGGGTCTGGGGCGGGCCGCGGCGGATCTACGCCTCGGTGAAATTCTTCCTCTACACGCTCGCGGGGAGCCTCCTCATGCTCGTCGCGATCCTCGCCGCCTACTTCCAGCAGGCCCAGCCGACCTTCGACATCGGCCGCCTCGCCACGCAGCTCCCGGGGCTTCCCCAGGCGACGCAGGGCCTTCTCTTTCTCGCCTTCGCCTTCGCCTTCGCGATCAAGGTCCCCCTGTTCCCGTTCCACACGTGGCTGCCCGATGCGCACGTCGAGGCGCCCACGGCGGGGTCCGTGGTCCTCGCGGGCGTTCTCCTGAAAATGGGGACCTACGGATTCCTCCGCTTCGCGATTCCGTTCTTTCCCGCGGCGGCCGTTGCGTACGCCCCGACGATGATGGCGCTCGCGGTGATCAGCATCGTCTTCGGCGCGCTCATGTGCATGGTCCAGTCGGACATCAAGAAGCTGATCGCCTATTCGAGCGTGAGCCACCTCGGGTTCGTCGTCCTCGGCATCTTCTCCTTCACCGAGACGGGGGGGCAGGGGGCCGTGCTCCAGATGGTCAACCACGGCCTCTCCACGGGAGCGCTCTTCCTCCTCGTCGGGGTGATCTACGACCG
>DATHFI010000194.1:0-2862 GCA_035490275.1 Planctomycetota bacterium | reverse complement strand
AGATTCCCGGCGCCATCCGGTTCGCGAAAGCAATCGCCGACCTGGTTCCGGGGGCGGGGGGGAGCATGAGCCTTCTCGGCGCCCTGCCGGAGCGATACCGCACAAAAGTCCTGGAGATGATACGTGCCGCGCGGCTCGACGTCGTCCGAGAGGGCTCTCGGATGCTCCTCGCGTGGAAAGGATCCAAGCCGCCCTGTCCGGTCCGGCTGATCCATGGCGACCGCGATGTCCTGCTTCGCCACTCGGTCGTCAAGCCGGATCGACTCGTCCGCGGCGGAGGACACCTGATCAATCTCACCCACCCGAAGGCGGTAAATGAATTCATCGTTGAGAGCTTGAGAGCGGCTGGCCTTCTTACATGAGGGGACAGGAATCAGGAATTAGGAATAAGGAATCAGGGGGCGGAAACCTTCCAGCTCTCGTTCGGGTCCCCTGATTCTTGATTCCTGATTCTTGATACCATGCGTCTGTTGTAATATCCACGCCCATGACCCGGGACCCCCGCGAGCAGCTCTCCGTCTTCACCCGGGGCGCCGTCGCGGTCCACACCGCCGCGGAGCTCGAGGCGAAGCTCCGGATAGCCGCCGACGAGGGCCGGCCGCTGAGGGTGAAGCTCGGGGTCGATCCGAACGCGCCCGACATCCACCTCGGCCACACGGTGGTGCTCCGGAAACTCCGCGCGTTCCAGGACATGGGCCACCAGGCGGTTCTCATCATCGGCGATTTCACGGCGCTCGTGGGCGACCCCACGGGGCGCAAGAAGGCGCGGCCCCAGCTCTCCCCGCAGGAGGTCGAGGTCAACGCGCGCACCTACCTCGACCAGGTGGGGAAAATCCTCTCCAAGGAGCGGCTCGAAGTCGTCCGCAACAGCTCCTGGCTCAAGCCGCTCAACTTCTACGAGCTGATCGGCCTGGCCGCCAAGATGACCGTCGCACAGTTCCTCGAGCGCGACGATTTCTCGAAGCGGCACAAGGAGGGGATCCCGATCTTCCTCCACGAATTCCTCTACCTCGTGATGCAGGCGTACGACTCCGTGGTCGTCAAGGCCGACGTCGAGCTCGGCGGGACCGACCAGACGTTCAATCTCCTGGTGGGGCGCGATCTCATGCGGGACCTCGGGATGGAGCCGCAGGTCGCCCTGACCACGCCGATCCTGCCGGGCATCCACGGGGGCCCCAAGATGTCCAAAAGCCTCGGCAATTACGTCGGCGTCGCCGAGTCGCCGTTCGAGATGTACTCGAAGCTCATGTCGATTCCCGACCCGCTCATGCGGGAGTACTACACCCTGCTGACTTCCTTGCCCGAGGACGAGGTCGACACGATGTGCGACCCGGGCAAGACCCACCCGAAGGCGGCGAAGGACCGGCTCGCCCGCGCGATCGTCTCGAGCTACCACCCGGCGCCGGAGGCGGCCGCCGCGGCCGCGGAATGGAAGAAGAAATTCAGCGACAAGGCGATCCCCGACCAGGTGCCGGAGATCTCCCTCGATCCGCTGGCAGTCGACGGCAAGGTGAGCCTGACCAAGGTCGTCGCCGCGGCCCGCAAGTGCTCCGCGAGCGAGGCCCGGCGGCTGATCGAGCAGGGGGGCGTGGAAATCGAGGGAAAGAAGGCCACCGACCCCAAGTCGGCCCTCCCTCTCGACCGCCTCACCGGGAAGCTCATGAAAATCGGAAAAAAGAACGAGTTCTTCCGCCTCACTTCGTCCAAATAGAGCATGTCAAATCAGTCCGATTTCGACTTCGGAAACGCCCTCGTCGAGCTGGATCTCGCGCCGCTCGATCGCGTCCGGGAGGGCCTGAAGATCCTCCGGGAATCGCCGCGCGCCGGCGATTCGCTGGAGCGAGTCCTCCTCGAGCGCGGGGTCATCACCCCGGACAAGGCGGCGATGGCCCACCGGCGGCTGAAGGAAGCGGGCTCGGGCTCTTCGCAGAATCCCGAAGAGAAGGGGCCCCCCGGCGCGCCCGAGATTCCCGGCTACCGGATCATCGGCGAGCTCGGGAGCGGGACCGCCGGGACCGTCTACCGGGCCCGCCAGCTCTCGATGGATCGCACCGTCGCCATCAAGGTCCTCGCCCCCCGGCTCGCGAAGGACCACGCCTACCTCGACCGTTTCTTCCGGGAAGCCAAGGCCGCGGCGCGGCTCAGCCATCCGAACCTGATCACGGCCCACGACGTCGGCGCCAACAAGGGAGTTTTCTACATCGTCATGGAGTACGTCGAGGGGGCGACGCTCCAGCAGATGCTCGACAGCCGCGGCGCGCTGGACGAGGCGCTGGTCGTCGACGCCGGCCTCCAGGTCGCCAAGGCCCTCGAGGTGGCGCACCGGCACGGTCTCGTCCACCGCGACGTCAAGCCGGCGAACATCCTCATGGGGTCGACCGGCGTCGCGAAGCTCTGCGACCTCGGACTCGCACGCCAGGCGGGAAGCGAGGATGCCGAGGGGCGCGCCGTCGGGACGCCGCGCTACATCTCGCCCGAGCAGGCGCGGGACGATGCGGGGGTCGACATCCGGTCCGATCTCTACTCGCTCGGCGCGACGATGTACCACCTCGTCACGGGCCAAGTGCCGTTCCAGGCGCAGACCGGGCCCCAGATGCTCGCGAAGCACGTCGCCGAGCGGCTGGTGCCCGCCCGCGAGCGGAACCCGCGGGTGAGCGCCGAGCTCAGCGCGGTGATCTCGCGGCTCATGGAGAAGAATCCCGCGCAGAGGATCCAGCGGCCGTCCGATCTCGTGACGGCGCTCGAGTCGATCAAGCTCTCCACGGCCCGCGCCCCGGCGCGGCGGAAAGAGGTCTTCCCGTCGCCGGCGACGACCCAGGCGGCGATGCCGGTCCCGCGAGTCCTGGCGCCGCGCGTGTACGT
>DATHFI010000193.1:0-3800 GCA_035490275.1 Planctomycetota bacterium | reverse complement strand
CCCGGGGAATCTTCAAGTGCTCGGCCACCATCCCCGGCACCTGGCAGGAGTCGCTGTCGACCGCCTGCTTGCCGAAGAGGATGAGGCTCGCGCCGAGGGGCTTGAGTACCCCCGCGAGGATCTCCGCCGTCACCCCCCCGTCGAACGTCGAACCGCCCTTGACGAGAATCCCGCGATCGACCCCCATCGCGAGCGCCTTGCGCAGGATGGACTCGTTTCCGTCCGGATCGACCGTCACGCCCACGACTTCGCCCGAACCGGCCTTGTCGCGGATCCTCAGGGCCTCTTCGATGGCGAATTCGTCGTACGGATTGATGACGAACTCGATCCCCTGAGGGTTGATGGACTTGCCGTCGGGTCCGACCGTCGGGCGCGCGGTGGTGTCAGGAACCCGCTTGAGGCAGACGGCCAGAATCATGCGTTTTTCCGCGGATTTGCGGGCACTAAAAGAGTGCCCATTATAGGCAAATGTTTTTCAACCGCAAGTGAAAAGCCCCGCCCGCCCCTGGCGGGCCGGGAGTGAGGCCGCGGGTGTCCCCGTCGTCCGTCGAATTCATCCGCCGTCATTCGTACGCAATCGCGTCGAGTACATTCAGCCTCGCGGCGCGGTGGGCGGGAAGGAGGCTCGCGAGGTACCCGATCGCGATCGCCGACCCCGCGGCCGCCGCGATCCAGCCCCAGGGAATGGAGAGCGGGATCCAATACCCCGTGACTTGAAGTGTGTGAAGACGCAGGGGGAAGGCCGCCCCCGCCACACCCGCCAGGACCCCGATCGCGCCCCCCACCGACGCCATGAGGAACGATTCGATCATCACCGTCCGCCGGATCTGCCCGCGCGTCGCCCCGACCGCCCGCAGCAGGCCGATCTCCCGCGTCCTCCGCAGAACCGAGATGAGGAGCGTGTTCAGGATCCCGAGAAAGCCGATGATCACCGCGATCAGCACCTGGATGTTGGAGAGCTGGAACGCCTGGTCGAGCGCCTCCGCCGCGATTCCCCGGAGCTCGGACGGCGAATAGAGAAAAGCCGTGTACGTTCCCTTCAATTTCTCCGCCACGCGCGATCGGACTTCGTCCACCGACGACCCCGGAGCCACGCGAAGATCGATGTACGCCACCAGGTCGTCCCGCCACAATTTCCGGTAGACGGCCCGCTCCATCACGACCATGCCGGCGGGCCACGAATAGTCTTCCACGGCCCGCGCGACGCGGAACGTCCGGGGCCCTTCCGCCGTCTGCAGTTCCACCTGCGATCCCGGGGGCGTGCCGTACCGGTGCATGAAGTTCTCGGAAACGATTATGTCCCGGCCCGCGAGCATGCCTTCCCGGAGCGCGGGGTCGTCGATCGCCTTCATCCGGGCGGTGATCCCCCGCTCCCGATTCATCCGGAAGAGTCCGTCGAGGTCGATCGCCAGGAGCATGATCTCGCTGTCCCTGAAGGGCTGGTGGTGAAGTCCCACGGTGTAGACGGAGCCGACGCCGGGCACGGTCCGCATTTCGTCCGCGAGCGATTCGGGGAACCTCGCCGGACTGTAGAGCTGGGTCGCGAGGTCGGTGCCGTTGATCGAGAGGTCGAAGGGAAAGGCCTCGGCCATCCACGCGTCCGCCGAGCGCCGCAGGGACGCGAGGAACGAGGCGCTCGCGACCATCATCGAGAGGGCGCCGCCGAGGGCGATCGTCGTCAGCGCCGTGCGCCGGGGGAACTTTCCGACATTGTCCGCCGCGAGGTAGCCCTCGATCCTGAAAACCCGGCGGAGCGCCGGTCGCGCGAGCCTCGCCGTCCAGACCGTGAGCTGGGGCAGCACGAGCGCCACGCCGACAAAAATGAAAACAGTCGCGGCCAGCCCGCCGTACGGCGGAAGGCGCAAGTAGAACCCGAGGACGAGCGCGGAGGCCGCGACGATGAAGAACATTCCGACCCCGAAGGAGCGAAGGTGCCGCGGCGCCGCCCGCGCCGATTCGACCGACGCCCCAAGCAGGCCCGCGGGAGGCGTACGCATCGCCTCGAGCGCCGGCACGAGCGCCGCGAAGAGGGCCACCAAGGTCCCCACGGCGAGCGATCCCGCCGCCACGGGGAGGGTGAGGACCACTTCGCGCACGTCGATCGCCAGCGTCAGGGCGTTCGCCGCTTTCGCGGATACCGAAACGAGCAGTCGGGCCAGCCCGTACCCCGCTCCGAGCCCCGCCGCCGACCCGAGAAAGCCGAGGGCCGACCACTCCAGGAGGACGAGCCCGAGCACCTGCCGCCGCAGGGCGCCGAGAGACCGCAGGATCGCGATGTCCCGGAGCCGCTCGACGACCGAGATCGACACGGAGTTGTAGATGATGAAGAGCCCGACCACGAGCGCGACGACCGAGACGACGACGAGCGCCCGCACGCGCGAGAGGGCGTCGTCGAGCACCGCGCTCCGCCGCAGGAGCGGCTGGACCGAATAGGCCGGCCCGAGCGCGGCGGCGATCCGCGCGCCCGCGGCGTCCGCGTCCAGGCCCTCGGGGGGCGCGACGTCGATGCGATCGACGAGGCCCGGCTTCGTGAAGAGCCGCTGCGCCGCCGGCAGCCCCATCACCATGAAATTGCCGCCGAAAACCCGGGCGGGCCCCTCGCTCTCGATGATCCCCGTCACGGTGAGCCGAGCCTTTCCGCGCGGAGTGTCCAGGACGAGCGGCGATCCAGGCGCAAGCCCGTGCCGCCCGGCAAACCGGCGGGTCACGACGATCCCGTCGGGCCGGAGGGCCGTCGCGATGAAGGCGCGGAGGTCGGCGTCCGGAATCCGGAAGTCGTACAGACGCAGGAGCCGGTCTTTCCAGAAGTCGATTCCGAAGACGAGGACCGGGCCCTCCTTGAGATCGGAAAGGGTCGTGCTGCGCTGGAGCACCGGGGCGGCGATGGCACCCGGCAGGGACTCGATGCGGGCGAGCGCGGCTTCGTCGACTCCGGCCCCGCTCGCGAAGGTCACCTGGAGTTTCGCCCGCCCCCCGAGCCGCTCCCCGGTCTCCTCGAAGGCGCGAACCACCGTGGAGTTCGCGACCGCCGACGAGACGAAGAGGGCCACGCCGAGCGCGACGCTCGCGGCGCCGAGGACCGTCCGGAGCGGATGGCGCCGGGCATGACGCCACGAAAAAAGGCGCAGCAGCCTCCTCAAGGGGTCCCGTCGCTTTCCACGCGCCCGTCGCGCAGGCGGACGACCCGGTCGGCGAACCGGGCCGCGGAGGGATCGTGGGTGACGACCACCACGGTGCGGCCGTCCTCCTTCGCGACGGTGTGGAGGAGTTCGAGGATGCCCCGGCCCGTCGCGCTGTCGAGGTTGCCCGTCGGCTCGTCCGCGAGGACGATCGCGGGGTCGGCGACGAGCGCCCGCGCCACCGCGACGCGCTGCATCTCGCCGCCGGAGAGCTCGTCGGGGGCGCTGCCCCGGCGGGCGCCGAGTCCGACGCGCTCGAGGAGCGGCGCGACCCGACGCTCGACCTCCGCGGGACGCCTTCCTTCCAGCAGGAGCGGGAGCGCCACGTTCTCCGCGACGCTCAACGAGGGGATGAGGTTGAAGAACTGGAAGACGAAGCCGAGCCGGCGGCGGCGGAGGAGCGTGAGGTCGTCGTCGCTCCGCGAGGAGGTGGCGGTCCCTTCGAGGAGCACCTCGCCCGAGGTGGGGAGGTCGAGGCCTCCCGCCAGGTGGAGGAAGGTCGATTTGCCCGAGCCGCTCGGCCCCGTGAGGCAGGTGAATCCGCCTCGGTCGATCCGGAGAGAGACCCCGTCGAGCGCGGCGATTGCCCGGGTTCCCTGCGGGTAGAGTTTCCGGACGTTG
>DATHFI010000192.1:0-3970 GCA_035490275.1 Planctomycetota bacterium | reverse complement strand
CCGCAGCCCCTTCCCCTCCCGGACGGGCTGGCCGAGGAAACGGGAGAGGAAGCGCACTCCCTCGTCGAGCACCCGGCCCCCGCGCGGGACGAAGCGATCGTTCACCACGTCCAGCGAAAACGTCAAGAGGTGCCGTTCGCCGGACTTGCCGACATCGGCGCCGCACGAGGCGCCGTAGAGGTTCTCGAGGAAGGCCGCCATCTTCGCGAGGGTCGTCTGACGCCGGCAGCCCCGCCGGAGCACCGCCGGAAGGAGCGCCGTCTCGGTGGCGCGGTCGTCGAGCGGCCGGTGCAGGAACCCCCGGACCGACACGTTCTTGAACCGCTTGTCGGGCAATACCCAAAGCCTGACTCCGGCGGCGAGACCAATCTCGATAAAGTCTGAGCCCCGAACAGGACGACCTGCGGACTTCGTCGTAACCGTCATGTCACTCCCAAGGTTTGATGACAGATGACGGATGACGGATGACCGATGATTGTCATCAGTCATCAGTCATCTGTCATCGCGTTCCAAATGCTCAAGCTCCCCGTCTTTTGAAGTACTTTTCTAGATCGTCCAGAGTCATCTTGATCGCCGTCGGCCGCCCATGCGCGCACGTCGCCGAGTAATCCATCCCCTCCGCGTCCGTCAGGAGCCGCGCGAGCTCCTCGGGTGAGAGGCGATCCCCGAATTTCACGGCGGCGCGGCAGGCGAGAAATTCCAGGAGGCCGTCGATCATCGGGATGGGATGGCCCTCCGATTTCTCCGTCTCGCCGTGCTCGCCGAGGCGGTCCAGGACGTCGCGCACGACGAGCGTCGGGTCCGCGTCCTTGAGAAGCGCCGGGACCGAGCGGACCACGATCGACCCGGCCCCGAAATCGTCGACGAGGAGGCCCATCGACTCGAGGACAGCCGCGTGCTCCTCGAGGCGCGTCCGCTCCGCGGAGGAGACCTCCACCACCGCCGGCAGGAGGAGCAGCTGGCGCGGGACGTCGGCCGACGCGTACTGGCGGCGGATCTCCTCGAGCAGCACGCGTTCGTGGAGGGCATGCTGGTCGATGATGCGGATCCCGTCCTCCGCCTCTTCGACGATATAGCGGTCGTGAAGCTGGAAACAGCGCCGGCCGGAGGCCACGAGGGGGACCGGCGTTCCCCCCAGGAGGGGCGCACCGGGCACGGCGTCCCTCACGAAGTAATCGACGATGGCCTGCGGGGAGGGCGATCCCCCGCCGGCGGCCGCCGCCGCGAAGGCGCCGGGCATGAGGTGCGGCGCGAGGTCCGATTCGAGGAGCTTCCCCCGAAGGGCCGCGACGATCCGGTCGTGGAGCCGCCAGACGTTCCGGAACCGGACCTCGATCTTCGTCGGATGAACGTTCACGTCGACCTCTCCAGGCGCCAGGTCGAGGAAGAGAAACACGACCGGATACCGTCCGTGCGGGACCATCTCGCGGAAGCCCTCGTTGATGGCGCGCGTCAGCACCCGGTCGCGGATGAAACGCCCGTTGAGGTACACGAACTGCCCCCGCAGCGAGAGCCGGGCGAAACGCGGCGGCGCGGCGAGGATCCGGAACGACGCCGCGGCGTCCTCCGACTCGGCCTCGACGAGCGCGTCGACCAGCTCCCGTTCGAAGAAAGCGCCGAGCCGCTCGCGGAGTCCGCCCGCGGGAGGGAGCGTGATCCGGGGGACGCCGTCGGCGGCGAATTCGAACCGCACCGCGGGGTGGGCGATCCCGAACCGGGTCACGACCTCCTCGATGTGGCCCATCTCGACGTCGGGCGACCGGAGGAATTTTCTCCGGCCCGGCATCGCGTGGAAGAGATTCCGGACCTCGACGGACGTCCCCTCGGGCGCCGCCGCGGGACGCGCCTCGCCCAGGGACCCCGCCTCGATGGTGAGTTCCGCACCCTCGACCGCCCCCCGGACCCGGGAGAGGATCGTGACCCGCGCGACGGCCCCGATCGAGGCGAGCGCTTCACCGCGGAATCCGAAGGTCGAGATGCGGAGCAGGTCGTCGGCCGCCGCGAGCTTGCTCGTCGCGTGGGGCGCGAAGGCGAGGGGGAGATCGTCGGGGGCCAGGCCGTGGCCGTCGTCCGAGACTCGGACCCGCTTCCGCCCGCCCTCCTCCACTTCGATGCGCACCCGGGTCGCCCCGGCGTCCAGCGCGTTCTCGACCAGCTCCTTCACGACCGAGGCGGGACGCTCGATCACCTCGCCCGCGGCGATCTTGTTGACGACGTCCGGAGCGAGGACGTGGATGGAACCCATGGGCGGATTGTAGATGTTGGATAGTAGATTGTGGATGGCAACCATCCACAATCCACAATCGACATTCCACAATCCTGCCCTACAATGCGCGGATGGAACGGCGGGTCATCGAGAAGTATCAGAGCCAGGAAGGCGCCGCGAGCTACAACATCAAGTACGAGGAAGAGGCGATCAAGCGCCTCTCCGACCAGCGCGAGCGGAAACTCCTCCGGCGGATCTTCGCCGTCGTCGGCTCCCACGACCGGTTCCTCGACCTGCCCTCCGGCACGGGGCGCCTCTTCCCCGCGATCCAGATGTACGGGAAGCGGTTCGTCGAAACCGACGTGTCGCGCGAAATGCTGAAGCTCGCCCGCGAGAACCTGGCCGAGTGGAAGCCCCACCTGGTCCAGGCGTCGGCGTTCCACATCCCCTACAAGAGCGGCTCGTTCGACTGCGTCTTCTCCGCGCGGCTGACCCACCACATTCCCGACCGCGCGGAGCGCGACCGCTTCATCCGGGAGCTCGGCCGCGTCAGCCGGAATTGGGTCGTCATGACCTTCTTCCACACGTGGTCGGTGAAGAACATCCTGCGGCGGATCCGCCGCCTCTGGAACCGGAAGCGGCCCAAGATCACGATGACGACCGGCGAGCTGCGCGGCGTCGCGCGGACCGCCGGGCTCGAGCTCGTGCGCACCTTCCCCCTGGCGCGCCTCTTCTCCGGCCACCACTACGCGATTCTGAAAAAGGTCGACGGTGCCGCTCCACGGTAGCCGGCTGGTCGTCCATCCCGAGTACGAGCGGACCTTCCGGGCCCAGGGTTTTTCGACGCCCGCCGAGGTCGCCGATCGGTGGACCCCCGGCGCTCCGGACGGCCGCCGGAGCCGGATCGCCGAGGTGCGGATTCCGCACGCCGGAGCGACGGCGCACCTCTTCGTGAAGACCTACCACTACCCGGGCCTCTGGCGGCTGAGAACTCTCTTCATTCCCGCGCGGGTCCGGCGCGAGTACGAGAACCTCCTCGGGTTGGCCAAGCTGGGGCTCCGCGTCCCGCTCCCCGTGGCGTACGGGGAGACGCGGCGGTTCGGCTTCCTGACCGATTCGTTCCTCGCGACGGAGGCGGTGGAGAATGCCGTCGACTTGCGCGACCTCGCGGCCGGACCGAAGAAGGCCCCCTTTCCGCTTCCAAGTCATCGCGAGCGTCGGGAGTTGATCGCGTCGTTCGCCCGCGCGCTCCGGCGATGCCACGACGCGGGGTGGTTCCTCCACACCGCCTTCTTCAAGAACCTGCTCCTCTCGCGCGGCGCCTCGGGGTACGAGCTGTGGGTGATCGACGTCCCGTTCGCGCATATCTGGCGCAACCGCCTGCTCCCGGACTTCGCCCGCGTCCGCGACTTCGCGTGCCTTGCCAAGGGCGCGGTGAAGCTCCTGTCGCGCACGGACCGGATGCGCTTCTGTCGCGCCTACGGCCAGACGGAGCGGACGTTCCTCCGGTCCGTTGATTCCTATCGACGTCGCCACTATCCCTAGGAACTGATTTCCCCCCATGAACGACGCGCTGACGTTCCTCAAGGTCGTGATCGTCTTCATCGGCGTCGTCTGGGCCATTCGCCGCAAGGCGCCCATCGGCCTCGCGCTCGCCTCTGGCGGCGTCGTCGTCGCGATCCTCATGGGAAAGCCCGCGCCGTGGGTCGGCACGGAGCTGGGCGGATTGGACGGCCTCCTCTTTTCCCAGGCGACGATCCGGTT
>DATHFI010000191.1:0-3171 GCA_035490275.1 Planctomycetota bacterium | reverse complement strand
CGGCTCGGGGTCCTCCACCAGGATTCCGCCGCGGATCCACTCCTCCAGCGTCGCGGCCGCCGCGCCGTACTTCTTCTCCCCCGTTTCGTCCCCCGGCTCTTCTTTCCGCTTGTCCACACGGACGATGTGGTTGGGATGGCGGGCGTAGTACTCCTCGCGAAGGCGGTCGTCGACCTTGTCGTAGGGTTGCGCCACGACCTTCGACAGGTCCTTCACGCGGGCCGCGTCGTAGTGAAGCGCGCGGAAGGGGTGGATCTCAGGCATGGGCGTAGGTTCCCGCCTTGCGCGCGGACTTTCGCACGAGCCGTTGGTAGAGTCCCTCGTACCGGGGCACGACCTTGTCGGTGCTGAAAACCCGGACGGCGCGATCCCGTCCCGCCTGCGCGTAGCGCCGAGCCAGCGCGGGATCTCCCGCGATCTCCTCCATCCGATCCGCGAGTCCGTCCACGTCGCCGACGTCGACCATGCGCCCGGTGACCCCGTCCTCGACGACCTCGGCGATTCCCCCCGCACGCGTGGCGACAACCGGGACCGCGCAGGCCATCGCCTCGAGGGGCGCCAGGCCGAATCCCTCGAACTCGCTCGTCGAGAGGAGCAGGTCCGCCTGCGCGAGGGCGTGCTCGATGTTCCGCTCCTCGCCCACGAACTCCACGTCCTTCGCCACCCCGAGCCGAACCGCAAGATTCTTGGCGGCGTCCAGCTCCGGGCCGTTGCCGATCATCCGCAATTTCGCCTTGGCGCGGCGCCGAAGGAGTCGAAAGGCGCGCACGGCGTCTGGGGATCGCTTGACCGGCCGGAAATTGGAAACGTGGACCACACGGAAGGGACCCGGGGCTCGGCGCTCCGCGGGGTGGAAACGGTCGATGTCCACGAAATTGGGGATGACTTCGATCGGTTTCCGGATCTGGAACCAGCTGCGCGTGGTCCCGCGCAGGAAGGCGCTCACGGCGGTGACCGCGTCGCTCTCCAGGATGCCGAACCTCGTCAGGCTGGCGAACGATTCGTCCTGGCGCACGAGCGCGATGTCCGTTCCGTGCAGCGTGGTGACGATCTTCAGGTTCTTGCGGCGGGCCATCCTCCGCGCCAGGTAGGCGCTCACCGCGTGAGGGTACGCGTAGTGGACGTGGAGGAGGTCGAGCTTCAGCTCCCCGTCGAGCTGCGCCAATTTCGCCGCGGCGGCGAGGCCGTACGAAGGGAACTCGAAGAGCGGGTAGACCGGGATCTCGACCTTGTGGAAATGGAAACGGTCCGACGAGGGCCGGTGGCGGAAGGGAGTCCGGTAGGAGACGATGTGGATCTCGTGGCCCCGAGCCGCGAGCGCCGCGCCGAGCTCCGTGGCGACGACCCCGCTGCCTCCGCTCGTTGGATAGCAGAGAATGCCGAGCTTCAAGTTTCAAGCTCCAAGTTTCAAGCCGGAAAAGAAAACCTAATGCCGGAAATGGCGCATTCCGGTAACGATCAGCGCCACGCCGCGTTTCTTCGCGGCCGCCGCCACTTCGGCGTCGCGAACCGATCCCGCGGGGTGCGCCACCGCGGCGACACCGGCCTCGGCGAGGACCTCGAGGGCGTCCGGAAAGGGAAAGAAAGCGTCCGAGGCCGCGACGGCGCCTCTCGCGCGATCCCCGGCCTTGCGCACCGCGAGGAATGCGGAGTCGACCCGGCTCATCTGGCCCGCGCCCACGCCCACGACTTGCCCGTCGCGGACGATCACGATCGCGTTCGACTTCACGTGCTTGCACACGGCCCAGGCGAACAGCAGGTCCGCCGATTGCCCCGGGGTGAGCGACCCCACGGCCACGGTCCACTCCTTGACCTGCTCGGAGTCCCATGCCTGGTAGAGAAGCCCGTCGCGGATTCCCCGCACGGCGAAGGGCGCGCCCGCCGCGGCGTCCGTACCCGCCTCGAGGATCCGCACGTTCTTCCCCCACTTCGGCTTCTCCCGGAGCGTTCGAAGCGCCTCGCCTGCGAAGGCCGGGGCGACGACCGCCTCGAAGAAGTTCTCCTTCGCCGTCGCGCGCTCCGCGGTCTCGGCATCGAAGGGGACATTGAGCGCCAGGATTCCGCCGTACGCCGAGACGGGGTCGCCGGCGAGCGCCCTCGAAAATGCCTCGACGGCGCTGGATCCGGTCGCGGCCCCGCAGGGATTATTGTGCTTGATGATCGCCGCGGCGGGCGGGGGGAGGTCCTTCACGAGCTCGAAGGCGGCGTCGAGGTCGAGGATGTTGTTGTACGAAAGCTCTTTTCCGCCGTGGAACTTCGCGTGGGCGATCGAGGAGCCGGTCCGCGCGGGGCTCCGGTACCACGCGGCTTCCTGGTGCGGGTTCTCGCCGTAGCGGAGATCCTCGATCTTGTCGTACTGGAGCGTGAGCAGCCCGGGGAAGCCCTCGCGCGACCCGAGCCACGACGCGATCGAGGCGTCGTACCGGGCCGTGTGGGCGAAGGCCTTGACCGCGAGCTCGCGCCGGAGCATGTCCCCCACCTGGCCTTCCCGGCGGGACATCTCGTCCAGGACGCGCGGATAATCCGCGGGATCGGTCACGATCGTGACGTACCGGTGGTTTTTCGCCGAGGACCGGACCATGGCGGGGCCGCCGATGTCGATGTTCTCGATCGCCTCTTCCATCCGCACGTCCGGCTTGGCGACGACCTTCTCGAACGGGTAGAGGTTGACGCAGACGAGATCGATGGGCCGGATTCCCTGCTCCTCCGCTTCGCGCATGTGGCGCGGGTCGTCCCGCACCGCGAGGATGCCCCCGTGGATCTTCGGGTGGAGGGTCTTGACGCGCCCGTCCATGATTTCGGGCGATCCCGTGTGGGCGGAGACCTCGGTGATGGGGATTCCCGCCTCCCGGAGCGCCTTCGCCGTGCCTCCGGTGGAGAGGAGATCGATGCCGAACTCCCGGAGGCCGCGGGCGAACTCGACGAGGCCCGTTTTGTCGAACACGCTGAGCAGGGCAAGCCGAACTTTCATGGGAAGGGGGTGCATTATATGAGCAGCGGCCGCTGTCAGCCATCGGCTATCCGCTATCAGCCGGAGAGGAGTTGTGCCGGCGGACGGCTGGCCGGATGACAGCGGACAGGCAACAACTGATGGCTGTCTCAATATCCGGCCATATCCATATCGAGGGGATCGGCCTTGATTGCGGCCGAGGTGTTTGAAGCGGGCCGATC
>DATHFI010000190.1:0-2232 GCA_035490275.1 Planctomycetota bacterium | reverse complement strand
CCACCCCCGCATTCTTCTGATCCCCAAATGCGGAGGCACTCAACTTATCGGCAGGTACTCCACGGACCTTGAGTAATGCGGGGGAGCTTCCCGATTCCAGCTCCCCGTTCCCCGCTCTCGGATGCTCCAAGCTGGGAGCTTCTGAAACTGGGTACGGGGAGCTGGAAACGGGGAGCCGGCTAATTCCCAAGTGCCTGATTAAGCGCCTTGCTTGCTTCGAGCGCGCGTGCTTCATCGCCCGCTCTTTGGAAGGCATCCCGGGCGAAGGCGAACTTCTGGGCGCGCATCGCCGCCTCGCCGGTCCGCATCCAGATCTGGGGAAGGACGAGCTCGGGCCGCACCTTGAAGACCCACTCGACGAGGAAGGTGTCCCCGCCGTCGACGGCCTGCCGCAGGACCCTGTCGATCCGGTCCTTCGAGCCCGACCGTTCGTAGAACATCATGGCGATGTTCGGGCGCCCCTCGTTCATGAAGAGATCGCCGTTGCGGTCGTGGTCGGCGGGCGTCTGGCGCGGGTCGGTGAGGAGGACCCGCACCTTCTCGGGAAGCGGCGTGGAAGCCATCCACTTAACTACGTACCCCCCTCGCGGCGGCCCTGTCAAGGCGCCCCGCTATAATGGGCCCGATTTTCCCCGGAGGCTTCCCATGAAACTGCGCGCGCTGGCCGTCCTGGCGACGACCCTCCTCATCCTCTGCTCGCTCTTCGTCAGCGGCTTCTCGCTCGGCCGCGCCACGGCGGCGGGACGTCCGGTGGTGCAGGTGCTCGACCGGGAGGCGCTCCACGAGGTTCTCGGGCGGGTCGACGATTTCTCCAGGCCCTTCGTCGCCGCCACGAACGCGGCCCGGCCGTCCGTCGTCCACATCCTCACGACGCGGCTCGTCGAATACAGGGACCCCTTCGCCGATTTCTGGGACTCGTACGAGGGGACGCCCTACCGCGGGCGCAAGCGGGTAAGCCGGCAGCAGTCGACGGGGTCCGGCGCGATCATCGACTCCCGCGGCTACATCCTGACCAACTCCCACGTCGTGCGGGACGCCGTCGAGATCCGGGTCCATCTCGCCGACGGCCGATTGCTGGCGGCCGAGCCGATCGGGAGCGAGAAGAACAATCGCCTCGCCCTCGTCGACACCCAGGCCGACCTGGGCCTGATCAAGGTGGACGGGCGCGACCTGCCGGCGCTCGCCCTCGGCGACTCCGACAAGGTGGAGGTGGGCCAGTGGGTGATCGCCATCGGCAATCCCTTCGGCCTCGAGCAGACGGTGACCGCGGGGATCGTCAGCGCGAAGGGGCGGTCGGGCATGGGAGTGGCCCAGGACGAGGATTTCATCCAGACCGACGCGGCGATCAATCCCGGCAACAGCGGCGGCCCGCTGGTCGACCTGCAGGGCCGGATCGTGGGAGTCAACACGGCGATCGTCAGCCGCAGCGGCGGCTACCAGGGGATCGGCTTCGCGATTCCCATCAAGTGGGCGCGCGAACGCATGCTCTCCCGGCTGGAAAAATGACTTGGGATTATGATCCGCGCGCAGGTATCCTGCCTCGATCGGCCCGGAGCGGTTCCGGGCCCGCCCTGTGGGGAGACTGTCTCGGGAGGTAGCTCATGCGGACCCTTGGGATCATTCTCGTGGCCGTGATCTTCGTCGTCGTGGCGGTGGGATGCGGCGGGCCGTTCTACCTGGCCAACGGCCTCAGCGACTGGTACGCCCAGCAGTACGGCTCGTCTCCCTGGCTCTTTGGCAACGTCATTTCGGCCGGTCTCTACGGGATCGTCGCCGGCTTCGCCTGGTGGCTGGACGAGGTGTTCGTCAACACCTACTACTTCTGGGCCAAGGACGCCCAGCCCGGCGGCGACGGGAAGGGATCGTACTACGAGCACAAGGCCCCCACCGCCGGCAAGAAGATGAAATAGTCGGGGGGGGTTCTTCCGGAAGTCTCGAAGCGTCCGCGTTGAAGGTTGACGACGCGCCCGGGGGCGTGCTACAAGGATCCCATGGCCGCAGGATTCCAGGGCGGAAGGCGCGAAAAGCGCCGGAAGCGCAAGAAGAACAAGAAGAAGAAGTAAGCTTCAAGCTTCGAGCGTCAGGCTTCGAGCTGGAAAAGACAGCCTCAAGCCTTCAGCTGCAAGCAGCTTCAATCTGTATGCTGCTCGAAGCTCGGAGCTCGAGGCTTTAAGCTGTCTTAGTCCCACTTCGACCATTCCGGGAAAAGCTCGTCCCTCCATTTCTTCAACA
>DATHFI010000189.1:0-2306 GCA_035490275.1 Planctomycetota bacterium | reverse complement strand
TTGTATCTACCCATGAACACGCGCATCCAGAAGTGGGGCAACAGTCTCGCCCTGAGGATCCCGAAGGCGGCGGCGGATGAAGCGGGGCTCACCCGAGGCTCGGAAGTCGACTTGAAAGTCGAGCAGGGGAAGCTGGTCGTGCGCCCCCGGGCGCCGAAGGTGTATCGCCTGGCGGACCTGCTCCGGGGAGTCCGCAAGTCAAACCTTCATGGTGAGTTGGACTTCGGACCGCCCGTCGGGCGGGAGCTCCTCTGATGGCCTCGAGATGGGCGCCCGATCGGGGAGATTTGGTCTGGATCGAATTCAGCCCGCACGCTGGAAATGAGCAGGCGGGACGGCGACCCGCGCTGACCCTCTCCCGGCACGACTACAATCGCAAGGTAGGCCTGGCCATCTTCTGTCCCATCACGTCGCGGTCAAAGGGCTTTCCATTCGAGGTCCCCCTGCCCGAGGGCCTGGAGATCCAAGGCGTTGTCATGTCGGATCAATTCAAGAGCTTGGATTGGAGAGCCCGGAGGCCCCAGCGAGCGGGTCGCGCGCCCGATTCCGTCCTTCGAGAGGTGCTGGCGAAATCCGCTTCGTTGCTCGCCTGACGAGTGCTTACTTCGCCGCGGCGAACTCGAAGGATTCCACGTTCTTCGCGAGCTTCACCTCGACGACGTCCCCCTCCTTGAACTTGCCGGCGAGGATCTCGATCGCGAGCGGGTTCTCGATCTTCTTCTGGATGAGCCGCTTCAGCGGCCGCGCCCCGAAGGCGGGGTCGTACCCCTCGCGCGCCAGCTGCTCCCGCGCCTGCGGGCTCAGCTTCAGCGTGATCTTCCGCTCCTCGAGCCGGCGCTGGAGCTGGCGGAGCTGGATGTCCACGATCTTCTCGATGTCGTCCTCGTTCAGCGGGTGGAAGACGACGGTCTCGTCGATCCGGTTCAGGAACTCCGGCCGGAAGTGGCGCCGCAGCTCCTGGAGCGGGTTCTTCCGGTCGACCGGGATGTTCGACGTCATGATGATGATCGAGTTCCGGAAGTTCACGACCCGGCCCTGCGAATCGGTCAGCCGACCCTCGTCGAGGATCTGGAGCAGGATGTTGAAGACGTCCGGGTGCGCCTTCTCGATCTCGTCGAAGAGGATCACCGCGTACGGCCGGCGGCGGATCGCCTCGGTCAGCGTGCCCCCCTCCTCGTACCCCACGTAGCCGGGCGGCGCGCCCACGAGCCGCGAGACGTTGAACTTCTCCATGTACTCGCTCATGTCGATCCGCACGACCGCCTGGTCGGTGTCGAAGAGGAATTCGGCGAGCGCCTTCGCGAGCTCGGTCTTCCCCACGCCCGTCGGGCCGAGGAAGAGGAACGTGCCCATCGGCTTGTTCGGGTCGCCGAGCCGCGCCTTCGAGCGCCGCACCGCGTCGCTCACCGCGCGCACCGCCTCGTCCTGGCCGACAACGCGCTCGCGGACCCGGTCCTCCATGTGGAGGAGCTTCTCGACCTCGCCCTCCAGCATCTTCGCGACCGGAATGCCGGTCCACTTGGAGACCACTTTCGCGATCTCCTCCTCGGTGACTTCCTCGGAGAGGAGCCGCGTCCCGCCGAGCTTGTCGAGCTTCTTCTGCTCCGCCTCGAGCTCCTTCTGGAGCTTCGGGATTTCGCCGTACTGGATCCGCGCGACGCCCTCGAGGTCCCCCGCCCTCTTCAGCTTCTCGGCCTCTTCCCGCTTCGCCTCGATCGTCTCCTTGGTCTTCCGGAGCGCGGTGATCTGATCCTTTTCCGTCTGCCAGCGCGTCTTGAGCCGCGCCGCCTCCTCGCGGAGGCCGCCCAGCTCCTTCTGGATCTTCTCGAGCCGCTCCCGGCTGGCCGGGTCGGTCTCGCGCTTCAGCGCCTGCTCCTCGATCTGGAGCTGCATGATGCGCCGCTCGACGTGGTCGACTTCGAGCGGCATCGACTCGATCTCCATCCTCAGCGCGGCGGCCGCCTCGTCGACGAGGTCGATCGCCTTGTCGGGCAGGAACCGGCCGCTGATGTAGCGGTTCGACAGCGTCGCCGCGGCGACGATGGCCGCGTCGGAGATCCGCACGCCGTGGTGGACTTCGTACCGCTCCTTGAGGCCGCGGAGGATCGCGATCGTGTCCTCGGGGCTGGGCTCCTCGACGAAGAGCGTCTGGAAGCGCCGCTCGAGGGCCGCGTCCTTCTCGATGTGCTTGCGGTACTCGGCCAGGGTGGTCGCGCCGATGACGCGCAGCTCGCCGCGCGCGAGGAGCGGCTTCATCATGTTGGCCGCGTCGGCCGCGCCCTCGGCGCCGCCCGCGCCCGCGATCA
>DATHFI010000188.1:0-9181 GCA_035490275.1 Planctomycetota bacterium | reverse complement strand
CGGTAACGCCCGGGTCTCCGTTCAATCTTTGCGGGGCCGTGGGAGGCAGATAGAATCGGTCGCAGGTGGGGTGGGTCCTGGGAGGTACCCATGAAGTTCATCGCGCTGGCCGTCTGGGCCGCGGCCTTCCTCGCGGGTCAGGCACCGGACAAGGTCGACAACGGCGAGTACGAGCGCTGGTCGAAATTCAAGGTCGGCTCCCAGGTGCGGTTCAAGATCACCTCGAACTCCGAGACGCAGGTGGACGACGAGCTCGTCATCATGCTCAAGTCCGTCGACAAGGACCAGACGGTGCTGGCCCGGACCTTCTCCGGCGAGTTCGACCGCAAGAAACGCGTCACGAAATCGGAGCGGATCGTGCCCGCGAAGGTGTTTCAGGGCCAGGACTCCGAAGGGCGCGCGGGCAAGGAGGTCGGCAAGGGCGATCAGTGGATCCGCCTCCTTGGAAAGATGACGAAGTGCAAGTGGGTCGAGGTCGAGTACGTGAAGATGAACGGCCCGGACGAGATCAAGCTGCGGGAGAAGACCTGGTACCACGACTCCGTCGTCGGCGGCGTCGCCCGGTTCGAAATCAAGAGGCTGGCCACCGGCGTCACGACGACGTACGATGCGGCGGAATCGACCCTGGCGAAGTAGCGACATTACATTTCTGACATATCGCATGCCCAGGATCCTGGCCTTCGCGGGGACGACGCGGACGGAGGCCTTCAACAAGAAGCTGATCCGGGTCGCGGCCGCCGCGGCGAAGGCGGCGGGGGGCGACGTCACGCTGATCGACCTGCGCGACTTCCCGATGCCGCTCTACGACGGCGACCTCGAGGCGAAGGAGGGGATCCCGCCGAACGGGGTGAAACTCAAGGAGCTGATGATGGCCCACCGGGGCCTGCTCCTCTCGACGGGCGAGTACAACAGCTCGGTCACGGGAGTGCTGAAGAATGCGATCGACTGGGCCTCGCGGTCGGCGCCGGGGGAGGCGGAGCTCGCCTGCTACAAGGACAAGGTCGTGGCGCTTCTCGCCGCGTCACCGGGGATGCTGGGCGGGATGCGGGGAATGATGGCGGTGCGGTCGATCCTGGGAAACATCGGGGCGCTCGTCATTCCGGAGCAGCTGGCGCTGTCGCGCGCCCACGAAGCGTTCGAGGCGGACGGCTCGCTGAAGGATCCCAAGCGAAAGGCGGGCGTCGAGCGCGTCACTTCGGCGTTGGTGAGAATCCTCGCGAAGCTGGAAGCCTAGACCAGGGGCTCGCCCGTGCGCTCAAGGTGAAGCAGAAGTTTCTTTCGCCATAGGCCGCCGCCGTATCCGCCTAGTTCTCCGCTCTTATTCACCACGCGATGGCAGGGCACGACGATCGCGATCCGGTTCCGTCCGTTTGCGGAACCCACGGCGCGGACGGCCTTGGGCTTGCCGACGGCGCGCGCGACATCCTCGTAGGAGCGCATCTCGCCGTACGGGATCGCCACCAGCTCCCTCCACACCGCGGTCTCGAACTCCGAGCCGCGCTGGACGACCGGCACCGTGAAACGCCGGAGCGTGCCGGCGAAGTAGTCGCGAAGCTCGTTGCCGAGGCGACGCAGGTGGGGCGAGTCGCCGGGGACGAGCGGCATCTTGAAGTCGGAGAGCTCGGTCCCGAGGGCGCGCCGGTCGGTGAACTCGAGCAGGCAGATCCCGTCGGGCGTCGCGCCCGCGATCATCGGCCCGAGCGGGGTCTCCATCCAGGCGAGGTTCACGGCGTCGACCTCCGCGCCGCGGCCGGGGGTCGTCGAGAAAGCGCGGGCGAAGGCGGTGCGGAAGCCGCTGTGGGAGGCGTAGCCCGCGTCGGCGAGGGCGTCGTCGACGGGTCGTCCGTCGCGGAGGGCGGAGAGCGCGGCCGCGAGTCGGCGTCCGCGGCGGTAGTCGTGGAAGGTCATGCCGTGGGCCCTCGTGAAATGGCGGCGCGCGCGGGCGGGGTCGACGCCCATGGCGCGGAGATCGCGATCGGCGAAGGGGCCCGCGGGATTGCGATCGACGGCGGCGACGAGTCGGTCGGCCCAGTCGGGCGCTCCGTTGACCTTGAGCGGCCGGCAGCGGAGGCACGCCCGGTAGCCCGCCGCGATGGCCTGGCGCGCGGTGGGGAAGAACTCGACGTTGTCGGGCCGCGGCTTGCGGGCGGGGCAGGAGGGGCGGCAGAAGATCGCGGTGGAGCGGACGGCGGTGAAGAAGACTCCGTCGTACGCGGCGTCGCGGCTCCGGAAGGCGCGATCCATCTCGCGTCGCGTGGGCAAGGGTCGAACAGCGTTCATGACGGGACGATACCCGTTTGGCCGGGACCGGTTCCACCGAAAATCGGACGTTGAATCCGGATTCGCCGGGCCGGCGGGCCCTCGAATTCAACTTCGCGAGGCCGGTGCCGGGATGAAGGCGGGCCGGGCGAAGGGGCTTCCGAAGAGCAGGCGATGCCAGGCCGCCGCCTGCGCCGCCCTCGGCGCGTCGCCCTGGCGCTGGAACTGGCCCAGGACGTGAAGCAGTTCGGCATCCTGGAATCCGTTGTGCGCCGGACCGGCCTCCCAACCGTCCCAGGCGCGCCCCATCGGCTCGGCGTCCCCTTGCTTGAGGTTGTGCATCACCGAGCGCGCGCGGTGCCCGGCCATGGTTTCCTGATCGGACTCGGGATCCTCCAGGATCCACGCGCGGCCCCGCCCGGGGCGCATCACGAATCGGAGCAGTACACCCATGGCGGCGCCCGCCGCGAAGCCCCCGATGTGCGCGGAGTAGGCGACCGTGTCCGCGGGATGGTCGAGGGTGGCGAACCACACCTGGAGGGCGATCCACACGCCGAGGGCCCAGTAGGCGCGCGGTCGAAAGATGCCCGCCTTCCCGACCCAGTAGAAAATCCGCATCCGCCGCTTCGGCCAGAGTACCGCGTACAGGCCCATCAATCCGGAGATCGCCCCCGACGCGCCGACCACCGGCAGATTCGGCCCCGACAGGAGGAAGGCCATCGACGCGGCGAGCCCCGCCACGGCGTACGCTCCGAGAAATCCCCACGCGCCCAGCCGGAGGTGGATGAGCTGGCCGACGCCCCAAAGGAAGAGGAGATTGCCCACCAGGTGGCCGATCGAGGAGTGCAGGAACATGTGGGAGACGAACGTCCACGGCGTCGGCGAATCCGGATGCAGCGCGCCCGCGAGCGTGAGCTCGTCGCCGTCGTGGTGGATCAGCATGAATGCCAGGACGAGGACGTTCACCGCCACGAGCGCCCAGAGGAGCGGTGTCCGCTTCCAGGTCGCCCCCCGGTCGGGAAGGGGGACGAGGATCATCCCGCGACGCCCACGGCCTTCGTGATGAACCACTGGAGGATGCCCGCGACCAGGGAGATGAAGAAGGCGACGTAGCCGGAGCAGCCGAAGATGTTCGTCAGCGCCACGATGTTGAGGACAATGCCCCAGATCAGGAAGATCAGGATGACGAAGAAGCTCGCCCCGGTGAGGCCGGTGATGATCGCCAGGAGCCAGAGGCCGCTGACGAAGGTGACCACGGCCCGCACGAATCCGAGGATGGCGGCGGCGCCGATGAGGCTGCTGGATTGGCCGATAATCCGGCCGGCGAGGACGATGCAAATAGTCGAGACCGCAAATCCGACCGCCTCGGCGAACGTGCCCTGCACCCAGCGTCCGGTTTCGCCCCCCGCGGCGATGAGTCCCGCGATGGGAAGCGAGACGAGGAAGAAGATGGCCATCTTGCCGAGCATGGCGGTGTCGTTGACGTAGTAGAAAAACGCGTCCATGGTCCGGACCGGGTGGACGAGAGTTCCGACCGCCAGCCCGAAGACGCCTGGTTGCGACTCGCCGGAACGGGACCGCTTGGGGGCCGGCGCGCGGCCGGTGATGAAATCGAACCCGCACTCCTCGCAGGCGCGGGCTCCGGGCCGGTTCACGCGGTGGCAGGCGGGGCACTCGCGACCTGTGGCCATGGGGCGCTCTCCTTCAAGCCGGTTCGCGGAATAGTGTAGCGGGGCGTTCCGCCGCGGCCATTCAATTTTACTTAGACTTCCGCGGCGCGCGGGCGTTACGGGGCGGTTGCCGTATTTGAATCGGAATCTCGCGAACCTTTCGCGCCGGATGCGGTTGATGAGTACAGGACTATGACCATGGTGATGAAAACCCGCACCCAAGGGAAGCGAGCCGGAGTAACGGCGCGCGGACTGAGAACGTCCGCGTGCGCCGGTCGACCTCTGACACCATCGTATTTGGAAGGCCAGAGCCGAAATCCGGCGAACCATGCCTGGCGGGCATGGGAAGGGTGCGGGGTGACGTGATGTAATTCAGCGCGAGATCGAGGCGGCACGACCCCGCACCCGGAAGGGCGCGGGGTCTTTGTGTTTTAAACGTCCGAACGTCGATCCGTCGCCATCGGGAGATCCCGGGGGCGGGTCGAAGAGCTGTCTGACAATCGGGCAGAGAAGGTCTTATTTTTGAGCGGCCCCCCGGCGCGGTGTGACGGCCGCGCCGGGGGATTGGGGCCGCCATGCGATACTCCGGGCGGGGTGTGATGGAAGCACTTCTGCCTTCCAAGCAGACGGAGCGGGTTCAACTCCCGTCGCCCGGTTTGAGCCGCTGGTGAAATCAGGATCACGCCGGTTTCCAAATCCGGAGTCGGGGGTGCGATTCCTCCGCGGCTCGCCTTTATCCCCCGAAGCCCCGACAAGAACCCACGAACAGGCACGGGGCGAAGGGAGAAGGCCTCCGAAGCCGAAGTCGACGAGGCACCGGCTTGTCACGCCGGCCGTAACGGGTGCGAGTCCCGTCGGAGGCGCTCCTTCGACTCTTCGTCCTTCTTCCGGCTCGAAGCTTGAAGGTTCTGGAACTGGGAACGGGGAACGGGGAGCTGGAAGCTCACCCAATGCCCAATGCCCTGTCGTCTAGAGGCAGGACGCGACGCTCTGAACGTCGAAACGGTGGTTCGACTCCACCCGGGGCATCCAACCGGAACCCTCTACCAGTCTCCTTCCGCCTGTTCCGAGACCTCTCCGACGCGATCCGATAACCCCAAGGCGAAGCGCAGCGCTCCGGGATGAGACTCTCCGATTTCGCGGATCAACCTGATCAATTCACCCTTGGGTTTCAAGGAAAGGGTTTTCCAGCGTGGAGCAAGGTCATCAAAAGTCCTTGCGTTGACCTTCCAGGTCTCGACCAGGGCCGAAACATGCTTGCAAGGCGAGTTGTCCGATGGACAGGTGCAGGACCAGTTCCTGAGAGGGCCCGGCTTCCCCTTGGACATGATCTTTGCTTGCGTGAAGTAGCCGCCGTAGTTGCCGTCCACCGTGGCGACGATCCAGTCCCCGTCGAGCATGCGGTTTCGAAGTCTCGGCGAGTCCACATACTCCGCGACTCGATCCGAAACACCCGGCCTGCGACGCTTCGCGGACGTACCGGTTCTCATAGGTTTCCCCCCAATGGCGGATGGACGCTTTCCGGTTTATTTTTGTAGCGCCTCGACGAACTCCTCGACGGTAATCTCCGCGGTTCGAATGAGGGCCCGAAGAGTCCCTCTCGCGAGTTCCCTGTGATCCGGGATGGACAGGTTTGCAGGGATATCGGGCTTGCCGTAGATCCTGTGGCTGCCGCGTTGCCTGAGGAGAATCCAGCCGAGCCTTTCGAACGCCTTTGCGGCCTCTCGTCCGGAAACTACCGGGACCGGCGTTCCCATACGGGCTTCCACCCTCTCCGCCGCGCTTCCTGTTCCGCTTCGAGCCAGACCGAGATTGCCTCGCGGATATTCTTCAGGGCCTCACGGCGATTGCGCCCCTGGCTGACGCACCCGGGGAGGCTGGGACATTCGACCGTGATCACCCCGTCGGAATTCACGGTGAGCTTCACATCGAACGCGATTTGAGGAACCAGGACTTTCGTCGTCATGGGCCTATTCTACAGGGAGCTTCGCCGGGAATCGACATTGAGGTCGCGAAGGCAAATCCCGAGGGCCCGGCACGCCGCTCGAGTGTGACGGTCGCACGCCTCGCTGAAGACGAGGCGGACGCGGTTCAATTCCGCGGGGCGGCATTCCTGCGCACGACACGTGTCGGTGACCGCGTCCTGCGAAGGCGCAGATTCCAGCTCCCAGACTCCAGTTCCCAGCCCCGGAGTTCTGGCCGATGGCTGACGGCGGATAGCTGAAGGCTTCCTCGACCGGGCTCGTCGTCCAATAGGAAGACGCCGGTTCCGCACTCCGGAAATGCGGGTGCAATTCCCGCCGAGTCCACGTCGGCGCTGAGCAGGTCTGGGACAACGAGCTCAACTGCCTGTAAAGCAGCCGCCCTCCGGGGCTTGCAGGTTCGAATCCTGCCGCCGGCACCACTAATTGGGCCCTCGGCTAACTGGAAGGCCGCGAGCCTTTGGAGCTCGCTGTGCTGGTTCGAATCCAGCGGGCCCAGCCAACCCCTTCGTCCGACTTTGAACCTTGAACTTCCGCACTTTGAACTTCGACGCGCACCCGTAGTTCAACAGCAGAACCGGCCGTCGATAACGGCCAGACGTCCGTGCGACTCGGACCGGGTGAACCATTCGGTACCCGTGGTGTAGTGGCCTGCACGCCTGACTGTGGCCCAGGAGGTGGGAGTTCAATCCTCCCCGGGTACCCGCCTTCGTCTTGCTCGGATCGGTGTCCGGCTGACCGCTGAATGCTGTCCGCTTCTTGAGCTGACGGCTGATCGCTGTCGGCTGAGTGCTTCATTAATTCGCCTGCGTGGTCCAACCGCAGGACGCCGGTCTCATAAGCCGGAGACGGTGGTGCGACTCCACCCGCAGGCACTCCTTGCTTGGCTCGGCGGCCTGCTGACCGCTGACCGCTGACCGCTGACTGATTCTTAGGCTGACGGCTGATTGCTGACCGCTTCTTAGGCTGCCGGCTGATAGCTGTCGGCTGAGCGCTTCACTGAAGGGTTCGGGCACGCGGCAAGCCCACCCGCCTCGAAAGCGGGCATGCGTCGCAAGATGCATTGAAGGTTCGACTCCTTCACCCTTCGCTCTGTTTCTGTCCTGGAGTTTCTGTCGGAGCTACGGGTGGCAAGCCACCCTTCGCCAAGTTTCTGACTCTTCTGAGCTCTTTTCGAAAGCTGAAAGCTGAGAGCTTCAGAAGCTGACTGCTGATCGCTGAATGCTGAGAGCTGTCTCGGAGGAGACGCGGATAGTCAGCTGGCCGCACGTGGTTGCTAACCACGCTCCCCGCCAGGGGATTGCCGGGGCAGCACCGGCCTCCTCCGCCTTCGAATCGGGGAATCGCTGGGGCGGTCCTCCAGTCTGCTTCGCCATTCCCTCAGGCTCGAAGCTCAATGCTTCTGAAACTGGGGTCTGGAATCTGGGAACTGGGAGCTTGCCCACAAACCAGGACGCACGTGTGGCGAATCAGCAAACGCGGCGGTCCGCAAAACCGCAACCAGTGGGGGCGGCACCCACCACGTGCTCCACAAACCGATGACGGATGACCGCTGACAGCTGACAACCTCTTTCTGAAGTCTGATGTCTGAAGTCTGAAGTCTGTCGCAATACCCGCCGGCGTAGGTCAAAGGCAGACTGCCTCTCCCGTAAAGAGGCGATGCGCGTTCGAGTCGCGCCGTCGGCTCCACTTTCCAGTCGTTGGCTTGGGGTGCGGGGCGGCTGACCGCTGACGGCTGACCGCTGACAGCTGATCGTTACTTGGGCTGACGGCGGACCGCTGACCGCTGCTTAAGCTGTCGGCTGATCGCTGTCGGCTGACCGCTTCTCTCCGGGGTCGGGTAATGGTAGCCCGCCTGATTGTTAATCAGGAATGGTGCAGGTTCAACTCCTGCCCCCGGAGCCAGTCTTCTTCGCCCCTCTGGTGTAGCAGACGCATCGCTGTCTTCTAAACAGCGGGTCCCGGTGCGACTCCGGGGAGGGGTTCCAGCTCCCGTCGGCTAACGGCAGGCCGCCTGACTCTCATTCAGGAAACAGGGGGTTCAACTCCCCTCGGGAGCGCCAGGGCCCACTCGTCTAAGAGCAGGATGTCGGTTTTTCACGCCGAAGGTGCCGGTGCGAGTCCGGCGTGGGCTGCTCGCCGCCGTGGTGTGAACAGAACGAGCATGCCCGGCTTTTACCCGGGTCGGTGAAGGTGCAACTCCTTCCGGCGGCATTTCCTTGGGTGCGGGGCGCGAGCGGCAGCGCACCTGGCTCTTAACCAGGGTTGTGAGGGTTCGAGCCCCTCCGCACCCACTTCTCTCGGCTGATTCCGGCTGGAAGCTTGCCGCTCGAAGCGACTCACGACTCTCGACGCGCGACTCAGGACTCTTTTCAAGGACCCGTGGCGGAACTAGAAGACGCGCCGGTCTCAGAAACCGGTGGGGCAACCTCGTGAAGGTGCAAATCCTTCCGGGTCCACTTTTCTCCCGCTTCGTTAAACAGGAGGACGCCTGTCCTACACACAAGAGACGGGGGTGCGACTCCCTCAGCGGGAACCACCGTCCGGGTATGGGGTAACCTGGTAACCCGCCACATTCGGGATGTGGAGATTGCAGGTTCGATTCCTGCTGCCTGGACCATTCCAAACTCGGGACGTCGCTCGTCCGCCGTAGCTCCGACAGAAACTGATCGGCAGAGGCAGGGACAGAGCGAAGGTGGATAGCGGCGGTTCAAATCCACCCACCCCGATTTTTCAGGCTCGAAGCTCATAGCTTCTGGGGCAGGGCGCTGGTTGCTGGTTGCTGGACGCTTGCCCTGAACCCATACCCCGGTGGTGTACGAGATTGGCATCCGACCCTCCGAAGGTCGAGGTCCAGGTGCGATTCCTGGCCGGGGTACCACGGAACAAGCCCCCGTGGTGTAGGAGAGGCACGCAACGCTACGAACGTTGAGGACGAGGCGCGACTCCTCGCGGGGGCACCATCAACAAAGACCGACTCTGCTCGACTATGGAGGAATCATGGTCGCCATCGAGGTGCTGGAACGCCCTGCGCTGGTGCTCAACCGGAACTGGATCGCCATCCAGACGACGACGGTCAAGGAGGCCATCGGCCTCGTGGCCAAGGGCTCGGCGCGGATCATCGAGCCGGAGACCTTCGCGACGCACGATCTCGCCGGCTGGGACGACGTCTCGCGCGCGAAGGCGAGGTTCGGCGACGCGGTGATCCGCTCGGCGCGCCTGGCGATCGCGCCGCCGGAGGTGATCCTGCTCACGGCCTTCGAGGGGCTG
>DATHFI010000187.1:0-2075 GCA_035490275.1 Planctomycetota bacterium | reverse complement strand
AAGTGCCGGTCGAAACGGCGCTCCTCCAAATCGCCGAAGAAATTGTCAGTCCGGTGTTCGTGGATCAACTGGATCTGAAGCTCCTGAAGGCCAGGACATTTGCCCTTCATCTCAGAAAGACCCTCCCCGCCCGCGTCATTCTGGACAACCTGTGCGCCCAGACGGGCCTCGACTACGCCCTGATTCACAACCACCTCGTCATCGGCCATCCCGACCGCCTCTGGCCTTCTGGGCCGCCGACGAAGGCCCACGCGCTGAATGCCGAGGAAATGACGCGCGTCAAGGAGCTCGTGGAAAGGCTCAACGACGACTCGATCGAGGCTCGCGAGGCCGCCTCGCGTGATCTCCTGAAAGTCGGGCCTTCGGCCATCCCCCTCCTGGAAGAGAATCTCCGGAGGAAGGAGCCGGAGATCGTCGCCCGATGCTTGGCCCTGATCGAAAAGCTCCGGCCCTCCGGCCGCGGCGTTTTCGGTCCGGCGGGCGCCGCGCGGCAGAAGAAAGACCCCGAAAACGAGCCGATCCTAGGGCAATTGCAGACCCTGAGGGTATCCCTCGATTTTCAGGACACATCTCTCAAGACCATGGCGGAATACCTGAAGGAATTCACGGGGATCGGATTCGAGGTCCAAGGCGTCACCGGCGGGAAGGTCATCACGCTGAAGGCCAAGGACCAGGTCCTCCTCGACATCTTGTCCCTGATGACGCAGTCTCGCGAAATGGATTTCATGATCCAGGAAGGCAAGGTCTTGATCGACACGCGCGAGGCCATCGAGAAGCTCCTGGCCGGGAAGAAATGAGAAAGACCTGGTACGTCTACATCTCCGAGCTGGGCGATGGGACGCTTTACGCGGGAGTGACGACCGATCTCGCGGCGCGGATCGCCCGCCACGCGGCGGGGCGGGGGGCGAAGTACACGCGGGGCCGCGGCGGAGTCCGACTGCGCTACTGGGAGTCGCACCCGACGAAGGGCGCGGCCCTCTCCCGCGAGGCGGCGATCAAGCGCCTGCCGCGCGCTCAGAAACTCGCGCTGGCGGACGACGCGTCCATCCGGCCCGCCTCGCGCAAGGACCTTCCCCTGATCGCGAGGACGATCCGGCGATTCAACCTCGATCCCGAGCGGCTCCAACCGGAGCAGTTCATCGTCGCGATGGAGGGAAAGTCGCGCGCGGGGTTCGCCCGCATCAAGCCCTACCGCGGCTGCTTCGAACTGGGGAGCGTCGCGGTGTTGGAAAAGTTCCGCGAACGCGGTGTCGGGTCGCGCCTGGTGACGTGCCTGATGGCGAAATTTCCGACGCCGAAGGTCTGGATCACCACGATGAGTCCGGACTACTTCAAGCGGTTCGGCTTCTCGACCGCCAAGCCGCCGGCCGAATTGGCGAACAAGTTGAAGACGATCTGTCACGCGGAGAAGTGGGGGGTCGTGGCGATGACGGCGCTCAGGACTTCCACACCAGCGGCTGCGCTACGCCCGACGCGGCGTCTTCCTTCTTGAAGGCGCGGATGCTCGCCTGAGCGGCGAGATTCTCCGCCACCGCGATGAAAGCCTTGGCCGCGGGCGAGTCCGGGTCGCTCACGACGATCGGCTTCCCTGAGTCCGCGGAGGTGCGGATCACGGTCTGGAGCGGGATCGCGCCGAGGAAGGGGACGTTCATCCGCTCCGCGGCCGCCTTCGCGCCGCCTTGCCCGAAAATATCCTCGTGGTGGCCGCACTTCGGGCACTCGAAGCCCGACATGTTCTCGATCACGCCGAGGATCGGGCAGTTGAGCTGGTGGAACATCGAGATCGCTTTCTGGGCCACGTTGAGCGCCACGTCCTGCGGCGTCGAGACGACCGCCGCGCCCGTCAGCGGGATGATCTGGCAGAGCGAGAGCTGGACGTCGCCCGTGCCGGGCGGCAGGTCGACGATCAGGTAATCGAGCTCGCCCCACTCGACGCCGCCGAGGAATTTCTGGATCGTCTTGTGGAGCATCGGTCCGCGCCAGACGACCGCCTGCTCGGTCTTGATGAAGAAGCCGATCGACATGATCTTCACGCCGTGGCTCTCGGCCGGCGACATCTTCTCGTCCGACTTCAT